>JANMVT010000042.1:0-26406 GCA_031392945.1 Rhodoferax sp.
CCCTGGCGGTGCATGGTCAGGCCGACAGAGAATGTCACGCACAGGTCGGGTTGCCATTGCCACTGGCCGGCCTGGCAAAACAGCTCGCGCACGCGTTCGATCACCTGCTCGCCTTCGTCCAGGCTGGTGTCGGGCATCAGCAGCAAAAACTCCTCGCCGCCCCAGCGCGACAACATGTCGGCCTCGCGCAGGACCGAGCTGGCATGGCGCGCAAAACTGCGCAACACCTCATCGCCGGCCGCGTGGCCCTGGGCGTCGTTGACGTCCTTGAAGTTGTCCAGGTCGATCATGGCGATGCAGGCGTCGACCGGCTGGCGCGAGGCGCGGCGCTCCTCATACGCGAGCAGCTCCAGCGCGTGGCGCCGGTTGGCCAGGCCGGTCAGCTCGTCACGCGCGGCCAGCCACTGGATCTGCGCCAGCGCGTCTTTGAGGATTTTCTGCTGGTTGCGCAACTGGCGGCGCATCGCGCTCAGGCGCGCCGCCAGCTCCGCGATGCAGGGCAGGGTGATCAGGCCAAAGGTGAACAGCACCAATTGCTGCTGGGCGTCGAAATTGGCCGGGCGCATGGTCAAGCCGACCAGGATGGTCAGCGCCAGGCCGGCCAGGGCGAACGCGCCCATCAGGCGGCACTGGCGCGGCGTCAGCGTCAAGGCGCCGATCATCAACACCATGGCGATGATGGTCAGCATCATGCCGTGGAACTTCGGGTTGGCGATGTAGGCCATGGACACTGCCATCAGGCCCAGCGCCATCTGGACAGCGGTCATGGCCGGGTCGGAGAACCTGGCGCTCCAGCCGCTGCGGATGACGAGGTAGAACGCGGCGGCATTGGCCGCCAGGTACACCGTGAGCCAGTTCGCGTCTTGCACGCCGGCCATGTCCACCGACACGGCGTACCACTGCAGGCCCATCAGCAGCAAGTAGACGCTGTTGACTTCGACCCAATACATGAGCACACCGCGCTGCACGGCGGTGTCGCCCAGCAGCCATTTGAACGACAGGTTGGTTGGACTAGCTTGCATGACAGCCTTTTTTATCCGGTTCCCTTGACGCAATTGCGCCTCATCGCAGGCAGCCATTTTCCGGCGTCCCTTGATGCGGATCAAGTGTACTGCGACAGGCGGCTTTTGGCACGCAGCGGGGCTGGACGGCGCGGGCTCAGGTCAAGTTGGCCGGTTTGCCGGGATTGGGTGGAAAAATCGGCCGTTTTCTCTCACCGAATATGAATAATATGCTACTAAAAGAGTAGCATATTTGGTTATTCCAGCGCGACCCAAGCGCCGTTTTGGCGATGGCTGCGGATGGCGGCGTCGACAAACGCCATGCCGTGGGCGCCCGCGTCCACGCCCGGCAGGGCGCGCTCGCAGCTTTGTCCCAAACGGCGTGCGTCGATCTGGTCGGCCATCTCGCGGTAGAGCTGGGCAAAAGCCTCCAGGTAACCTTCCGGGTGGCCGCCGGGCACACGCGTGGCCAGGGCGGCGGCGGCGCCCAGGGACGGGCCGCCACGGGTCAGGCGCCGGGGCGGTTCGCCCAGCAGCGTGAACCACAATTCTTCCGGGGTTTCCTGCTTGAAACTGATGGAGGCCTTGCTGCCAAACACGCGCAGGGCCAGGGCGTTCTGGCAGCCGGTGGCGACCTGGCTGGCCCATAGCTGGCCACACGCGCCATTGGCGAATTTCAAGCTGAGTTGGGCGTCGTCATCGACCCGTCGCCCCGGCACGAAGCTGGTCAATTGCGCCGCCAGTTGCGTCGCTTGCAGGCCGGTGACAAAACAGGCCAGGTGGTAGGCATGGGTGCCAATGTCGCCAATGCAGCCGCCTTCGCCCGACAGGGCCGGGTTGGTGCGCCACAGCGCCTGTTTCTGCCCGCTGGCTTCGAGGTCTTGGGCCAGCCAGTCTTGCGCGTATTCAACCTGAATGACGCGGATGTCGCCCAGTTCGCCCTGCTCAACCAGTTCGCGCGCGTGGCGCACCATGGGGTAACCGCTGTAGGTGTAGGTCACGCCAAACAGCAGGCCTGATTTTTTGACGCGTGCCGCCAGGTCGATGGCTTCGTCCAGCGTGCGGGTCAGGGGTTTGTCGCAAATAACGTGGATGCCCGCGTCCAAAAAGGCGCAGGCCACGGCGTGGTGCAGGTGATTGGGGGTGACGATGGCGACGGCTTCGATGCCATTGACGCGCTGCGCTTCGCACTGCGCCATGTTGCAGAAATCCGCGTAGACGCGCTGCGGGTCCAGGCCCAGTTCTTCGCCACTCGATTTGGCGCGTGCCGGGTCTGATGACGGCGCCATGGCGACGAGCTCAAACCTGTCGTCCAGCCGCGCCGATGAAGGCGCCCTGGCCGCCACCTACCATGCCCAGACGGATGCGCCGCATGGTTCGCCGTTACTGATTCAAACCCAGCAGGCCGCGCAAGGCTTGGCGGTCCACCCCGGCACCGGCGAAGTCGTCAAAAGCGCGGTCTGCCACGCGAATGATGTGGCGCTGGATGAATTCGGCGCCTTCACGCGCGCCGTCTTCGGGGTGCTTCAGGCAGCATTCCCATTCGAGCACGGCCCAACCTGCATAGTCGTATTGCGCCATCTTCGAGAAAATGCCGACAAAATCCACCTGGCCGTCGCCCAGCGAGCGGAAACGACCGGCGCGGTCGATCCAGTTGCCAAAGCCGCCGTAAACGCCTTGGCGGCCATTCGGGCGGAACTCGGCGTCCTTGACGTGGAAAGCCTTGATGCGCGAATGGTAGATGTCGATGAACTGCAGGTAGTCGAGCTGCTGCAACAGGAAGTGGCTGGGGTCGTACAGAATGTTGGCGCGCGGGTGGTTGCCCACGGCCTCCAGGAAACGCTCAAACGTCACACCGTCAAACAAATCTTCGCCGGGGTGCAGCTCATAACAGACATCCACACCGGCCGCGTCAAAGGCGTCCAGCAACGGACGCCAGCGCCGCGCCAGTTCGGCAAAAGCTTCTTCAACCAGGCCAGCCGGGCGTTGCGGCCAGGGGTAAAGGTAGGGCCAGGCCAACGCGCCGGAAAACGTGGCATGGGATTTGAGCCCAAAGCGTTGCGAGGCTTTGGCCGCAAGCTTGAGCTGCTGGGCCGCCCAGGCGCTGCGCGCAGCCGGGTCGCCCCGCACCGCTTCTGCGGCAAAGCCGTCAAACAGCGGGTTGTAAGCCGGGTGCACCGCGACCAACTGGCCCTGCAAGTGGGTGGACAACTCGCTGACCACCAGGCCATGCCCGGCCAGCATGCCTTTGATTTCATCACAATAGGTCTGGCTCTCAGACGCGCGTTGCAGGTCGAACAACCGCGCCTCCCAGGTCGGGATTTGTACCGCCTTGTAACCCAGGGACGCGGCCCATTTGGCAATCGACGGCAAGCTGTTGAAAGGCGCGGCATCGCCGACAAACTGCACGAGGAACAGGCCCGGCCCTTGAATGGTTTTCATGCAAACACCTCTTCGCCCGTGCCCAGGGGAATGGCTGCAGGACGCTCGCAAATGTTCTGGATCACAATATGACGCCCTTCAAGGGACGAGCGATCAAAGGCTTCCAGCACTTCCAGCACGTGCAGGGCCAATTCACCACTGGCGCGGTGGGCGCGGCCTTGCTGGATCGCCATGGCCATGTCGAGCAGGCCGACGATGCGGTGGTCCGCCACCTGGGCCCCGCTGCGCACCGTGCGGGTGTTGGCGCCAAAGGGGTGTTGCGAGATGTCCACGGCTTGCCAATCTTCATTGGGTTTGCACACCATCGGCGTGTCGCCAAAAAAATTCGGGTTGACGCCCAGCAGGCTGCCTTCGGTGCCGTAAATCTCGATGAAGGCGCGTTTGTGCGCCCACACGTCCCACGAGGCGCTCATGGCCACATTGGCGCCGTTGCCGAATTCCAGCACGCCGTTGACCGTGGTCGGCACCTCGACCTTGATCACCTGGCCCTTGAGCGGTTCGCTGGTCACAGTTCGCGTGGCATTGCCAATGCTGGCCACGGCCGAGACGCGTTGCACGGGCCCGAGCAGATTCACCAGTTGGGTGACGTAATAAGGCCCCATGTCCAGCATCGGCCCGCCGCCGGCCTTGTAGAAAAACTCGGGGTTGGGGTGCCAGCTTTCCGCCCCGTGCGACATCACCGCCACCGAGCCACCGACCGGTGTGCCGATCTGGCCGCTGTCAATCACCCGCCGCGTGGCCTGGTGGCCAGCACCAAAAAAAGTGTCGGGCGCGCAACCTACGCGCAGGCCTTTGGCACGGGCATGGTCCATCAGGGCCTGCGCCTCGACAAAAGTGGCGGACAAAGGCTTTTCCAGATAAACATGTTTGCCCGCGTCCAGAATTTGCCTTGCCACCGGCGCGTGCGCCATCGGGATGGTCAGGTTGATGACGATGCGGATGTCCGGGTCAGCCAGCAGCTCGTTGACCGAAACGGCGGCGACGCCATGTTGCACTGCCTTGGCCTGGGCAGCGGCCGGGTTCAGGTCGGCACAGGCCTTGATCTTCACAAGGCCGGAGCGCGCCGCGCCGTTGAAATAGGCGTCGCTGATGTTGCCGCAGCCGATGACGCCAATCAGAACAGGAGGAGTGGTGGGTTTCATGGGGACGCCTTCAAAGTGAGTTCAAAAACGCGAAACTGGCGCGGGTGAAGCGCGCCGGATCATTCGGTTTGTCGTGTTCGGCCACCAGCCATTTTGCGCCTGCGTCACGGCTGGCCTTGGCCAGGGCAGGCCAGTCCAGCACGCCGCTGCCCACATCGGCCCAGCCGTCTTCGTCAGTTTTTTCGCCCGTGGGGGCCAGGTCTTTTGCGTGCACGGACACCACCCGGTCGCTGTGGCGCTTCATCAGCCCAGCCGGATCCGCGCCGCCGCGCACCAGCCAGGCGACGTCGGCCTGCCAGGTTAGCGGACTGCCTTGTTCGGCCTGGCTTGCACCTTGGAACAACAATTCCAGCGCGGTTTCCCCGCCTTCCTTGACCTGCAATTCCCAGTGGTGGTTGTGGTACCCCAGGGCTATGCCCTGGGCCCTGAAATCACGCGCCATCTGGCCCAGTTCGCGGCCCAGTGCTGTCCAGTAGGCGCCGGGGCTGTTGCGCTCGTCGGGTGGCACGGACGGCATGAACAGCTGGGTGAAGCCCAGCAGCTTGCAGGCGTCAAGAATCGCCTGCGGGCGCTCGCGCAAGGCGGCGATGCCGACGTGGCTGGACGATACGGTCAGGCCGCGCGCATCGAGTTTGGCCTTGGTGCCAGCGGCATCATCCAGGTGCGAGCCGATCAATTCGACGTGGCGGTAACCGGCGGACTTGGCCAGATCAAGCTGGGCCTCCAGGCCTTCGATGTTGCGCAGGCTATAGAGCTGGATGGAGATGGGGAGGAAGGGCGTATGGGACATGAAATTTCGTGAAGCGTGTTGGGTCGGGAGGAGGAAAAAATGGAAGGTGGGAAGGTGAAAAGCACGAAGCCAGCAGCTGTGCTGGTCAGGTGCCGGTCGATTCAGGCGTCAAACGAAGTTCGGTCGCCGGGTCAAACAGATTGACGGCACTGGTGTCAAGCGTCACCCAGCAGGTGCTGCCCACGGCGCGCAGAGGCTTGGGCGGCAGGCGCACCGCCACGCGGGTGTTGTTGATCTGCGTGAACGCGAAGGTGTCGGCGCCGCCCACCGCCGCCGTCTCGCCGCCGCTGGTCCACCAGTGGATCACTTCGACCGATTCCGCCGCGCGCGCGCCGGATGCCAGCGCCAGCACGGCCGTGGCCGCTGCCACTGCGGTGAAGAGCGCCTTGTGCGCAAAAGTACGCTTGGGGGCAGCCGGTCGGTCGGAAGGGCGCTGGGCGGATAAGGTCATGCTTATCTCCTGTCGTGGAAATGGTGTGAAGTTTTGTCGAAAAATAAGACAAAATGTAAGCGATTTCCCGTAAAAATAGTTCATATGTTTTAAGTACTTACCCTAAAATTGGAGAAATTTGTTAAATTTCAGGAAAGCCATTTCCCAATTTTCCGTTTTTCTTTCCTGTTTTCCCAAAAACTATCCAAATCACATGCCAGATGCTTTGCAGGATGCACCAGCCGCCCTCGAAGGCGCCGCCGTGAACCCCCTGCCTTCCATGGACCAGGTGGCGCAACTTGCTGGCGTGTCGGCCGCCACCGTGTCGCGCGTGTTGACCGGCAGCAAACCTGTTTCAAGTGGCACGCGCAAACGCGTCGAAGACGCCATCGCGCGCCTGGGTTACCGCGCCAACGCCTTCGGGCGCAGCCTCAGCACGGGGGAGAGCCGCCTGCTTCTGGTGCTGGTGCCCGATTTTTCCAACCCCTACTATGCCGAGATCGTCAGCGGTGCGGCGGCCGTGGCCCGCCAAAGCGGTTACACCCTGCTGCCGGTGGATCTTGAGGAGTCCTGGAGCATTGAGGGCGGTTCACTTGAAACTGTCTACAGCAGCCTGACCGACGGCGTCATCAACATGGTGCCGATCACCAATGAGCGCGCCATGGTCAATTCGGCCCGGCGCAAACCCTGGGTCAATTGTTCAGAGTTTCTTCCCGAGTCCGATGTGCCCTATGTCAGCATAGACCACCGCCAGGCGGCGTGCGATGCAGTGCAATACCTCATCAACCGGGGCCACAGCCGCATCGGCCTGATCAACAGCGACGAACGTTTTTTGTATGCCCGCCAGCGCCGCGAAGGCTACGAGCTGGCATTGCGACGGGCCGGCATCGAGGTGCGCGGCGAGCTGGTCCGCATGACCGGCAGCACCAGCTACCAGCGTGGCAGCGAGGCCGCTGCGGCCCTGATGGCCACGGCCCGGCCGCCCACAGCCGTGTTTGCCGTGTCCGACATGCTGGCCATCGGCGCGATCAAGGCGTTTCGCCGCGCCCACCTGCGTGTGCCGGAAGACATCGCCGTGGTCGGTTTTGACGACATTCCGATTGCCGAAGTGTTCGAGCCCGCCCTGACCACCATCGCCCAGCCGATGCAGGCGCTGGGCCGCGTGGCCGTGGAGCTGCTGCTAAAGCGCCTGGCCGGCGAAACCCCGAAGTCGCAGATATTGCCCTACACCCTGACCTTGCGCGAGTCGGCTTGATATTATTGATGCTATATAAATAGGAGCTAACTATGTATATTCCACGGGAGAAAGTGGCACGATTGGTTGGAAAATCGCAGCAAAGTCGGAAAAGCGCACCGCAGATATGAAAAATTGCGAAAATCAGGTTTTTCCTTGAAGGAGCCACCATGCCAATCCGTCGCCTGCTCATCACCATGTTCCTGCTCAACTGCGCCTTGTCCGCCAACGCGCAAAACCTTAAACCCGGCTTGTGGGAAATCTCGCACAAGACCCAATTCGGCGGCGGCAGCATGGACAAGGAAATGGCCGCCATGCAAAAAGAGATGGCCAACATGCCGCCGGATCAGCGCAAGATGATGGACGACATGATGGCCAAACAGGGCGTGACGATGGGCGCTGGCGGGGGCGGGCCCGGTGCGATGAGCATCAAGATGTGCATGACCAAGGAGATGGTCGAGCGCAACGACATGCCGGCCGGGCAGGGCGATTGCACGTCCACCAACTCGCCGCGTGTAGGCAACACCATGAAAATCGCCTTCACCTGCACCAAGCCGCCCAGCAGCGGCGAAGGGCAGATCACCTTCACCAGCCCCGAGGCCTACGCCATGAAGATGACGGTCAACACCGGCGTCAAAGGCAAGCCCGAAAAGATGGACATGGAAGGCGCGGGCAAATGGCTGGGCGCGGATTGCGGCAGCGTCAAACCCATCACGCTACCAAAAAAATAGCGTAATTACAAGGCTGAACGAGGGCCGCCAGCATCGGATCCGGCTTTGGGCGCACGCGCGCCAAAGATCGCCGTGCCCACCCGCACCAGGGTGCTGCCCGCATGAATGGCGGCCTCGAGGTCGGCTGTCATGCCCATCGACAGCTTGTCAAACTGCGGCGCGGCAGCGGCCGAAAATGCCGGAATTTCCAGCTTTAGGTGGTCAAATAGGGCTTTTGCCCTCGTGAACATTACATAGTTAGCTTCAAAATCAGGAGCTGGCTCGGGGATGCACATCAGGCCCCGCAGTTGCAGGCGCGCCAGGCCAGCAAGCTGGCGGGCCAGCGCCGGCGCCTCGTCGGGCGTGACACCAGCCTTGTTCGCGCCGCCATCCAGATTGACTTGCAGACATACCTGCAAGGGCGGCAAATGGGCTAGTCGCTGCTCGTTCAGGCGCTGGGCGGTTTTGAGGCGGTCCACGCTGTGAACCCAGTCGAAATGCTCGGCCACCAGGCGGGTTTTGTTGCTCTGGATGGGGCCGATCATGTGCCATTCGATGGGCAAATGGCGCAGCTTGGCCATTTTTTCGACAGCTTCCTGAATGTAGCTCTCGCCAAAGGCGCTCTGCCCGGCGGCGAAAGCGGCCGCCACCGCGTCCGCGCCAAAGGTCTTGGACACGGCCAGCAGGCGCACTGCATCCGCCTCCCGCCCGGCCTCGCGGCAGGCAGTGGCGATTCGCTCACGCACATGCTGGAGATTGTCGGAAATCATGGTCATAATGCCGCAGAGAGTATCAAAGCCTTGAGGGATATTTGTGGACATTACCCAACTACTTGCATTCAGCGTCAAAAACAAAGCTTCTGACCTGCATCTGTCAGCAGGCTTGCCGCCCATGATACGGGTGCACGGCGACGTGCGCCGCATCAACGTCGAGGCGCTGGACCACAAGGCCGTGCACGCCATGGTGTACGACATCATGAACGACACCCAGCGCAAAAACTACGAAGAGTTTCTTGAAATTGACTTCTCGTTCGAGATTGAAGGCCTGGCCCGTTTCCGGGTCAACGCCTTCAACCACGAGCGCGGCGCGGGCGCCGTGTTCCGGACCATCCCGAGCAAAATCCTGTCACTGGAGCAACTCAATGCGCCCAAGATTTTTGCCGACCTGGCCCTGAAGCCACGCGGCATGGTTCTGGTGACCGGCCCCACGGGTTCGGGCAAATCCACCACGCTGGCGGCGATGGTCAACTACCTGAACGAGACCGAGTTTGGCCACATCCTCACGGTGGAAGACCCGATCGAGTTTGTGCACGAATCCAAAAAATGCCTGGTCAACCAGCGTGAAGTCGGCCCGCACACCCTGAGTTTTTCAGCCGCCCTGCGCTCGGCCCTGCGTGAAGACCCGGACTGCATTCTGGTGGGTGAAATGCGTGACCTGGAAACCATCCGCCTGGCCATGACGGCTGCCGAGACCGGCCACCTGGTGTTTGGCACCCTGCACACCTCCAGCGCGGCCAAGACCATCGACCGCATCATTGACGTGTTCCCGGCCGACGAGAAAGAGATGGTGCGCGCGATGTTGTCCGAGTCCTTGCAGGCAGTCATTTCGCAGACCCTGTGCAAGACCAAGGACGGCTCGGGCCGCGTGGCCGCGCACGAGATCATGCTGGGCACCAGCGCCATCCGCAACCTGATCCGCGAGGCCAAGGTGGCGCAGATGTATTCCAGCATCCAGACCGGCAACAGTGTGGGCATGCAGACGTTGGACCAGAACCTGACAGATCTTGTCAAGCGCAACATCATCAGCCCGGCCGAAGCCCGCAGCAAGGCCAAAATCCCTGAAAACTTCCCCGGCTAGAACAAACCGACAACCTGGAGCACACCATGACGGGAAAAACCGCAGCAACCGGGCAGGATGTCGCACCCGAGTTCCAAGAATCAAGCCACAGTTCGATGCTGTTCGCCACTGCCTTTGCCGGGCTGGGCGTTGACTCGTCCCTGCTTGTGCCCTGGGAGGCACGGGCGGTGGAAGTCGATGCAAAGCGCATGCGGGCAGAGCAAAGCGTTGGCAAAATGCAGATGCTCTGGTCCAAAGACAAGTACATGAGCCACCTGGACCAGGCTTCCATTGCCAACCTGGGCCGCTATTTTGATTTCGCCAGCGTGGCGTCCAACCGCGACGTGATCCGCCAGGATGAATATGGCAACTTCCTGCTGGTGTTGCTGGCGGGCAGCATCGCAGTTGACAGGGTTCAGCCTTGGGGCGAGCGCCTGCGCCTGGCCGAGACCCAGCCGGGTGAGGTGCTGGGCGAAATGTCCCTGCTGGACAGCGGCATCCGCTTTTCAACCTGCACCACCCTGAGTGACTGCGACATTGCGGTGCTCAGCGCCCAGGGCATGGACGAGATGATGGTGGCGGATCCGAAACTGGCGGCCAGCCTGATCACGCTGTTGGCGCGCAAACTGTCCATCCGGCTGCGTGTTGTCAGCGCCCGCCTGAGCGACACCAAGCCCGGCGTAACAAAATGATTGCGGGGAGGTAAAAACACCATGGAACGCGACCAGGCCACAAAATTCATCAACGATCTGCTCAAGCTGATGGTCAGCCGCACGGGCAGCGACTTGTTCATCACGGGTGATTTCCCGCCGGCCATCAAAGTGGACGGCAAGATCACCAAAGTGTCGCCCCAGCCGCTCAACGCATCGCACACGATGGCGCTGGCGCGATCGGTCATGAATGACAAACAGGTGGCCGAGTTTGAGCGCACCAAGGAATGCAATTTCGCGATCTCTCCGCCGGGTGTGGGGCGTTTTCGCGTCAACGCCTTTATCCAGCAGGGCAAGGTCGGCATGGTGATGCGGGTCATTCCGGCGGTGTTGCCGACGATTGACGGTCTGGGCGTGCCCCAGGTTTTGAAGGAGGTGGTGCTCTCCAAGCGCGGCCTGTGCATCATGGTCGGCGCCACTGGGTCGGGCAAATCCACCACGCTGGCAGCCATGGTGGACTGGCGCAACGAGAATTCTTTTGGCCACATCATCACGATCGAAGACCCGGTCGAGTTCGTGCACATGCACAAGAATTGTGTAGTGACCCAGCGCGAAGTCGGGCTGGACACCGACAGCTGGGAAATCGCCCTGAAAAACACCCTGCGCCAGGCGCCGGATGTGATTTTGATGGGCGAAATCCGCGACCGCGAAACCATGGAGCACGCCGTGGCTTTTGCAGAAACCGGCCACCTCTGCCTGGCCACCCTGCACGCCAACAGCGCCAACCAGGCGCTGGACCGCATCATCAACTTCTTTCCGGAGGAGCGCCGCACGCAGTTGCTGATGGATTTGTCGCTCAACCTCAAGGCCCTGGTGTCGCAGCGCCTGATCCCCAAGCAGGACGGCAAGGGCCGCTCGGCGGCAGTGGAGATCTTGCTCAACACCCCGCTGATCTCCGACCTGATCTTCAAAGGCGACGTCTCCGAGATCAAGGAGATCATGAAGAAGAGCCGCAACCTGGGCATGCAGACCTTCGACCAGGCCCTGTTCGACGCTTACGAGGCCAATGTCATCAGTTACGAAGACGCGCTGCGCAACGCCGATTCGCTCAATGACCTGCGCCTGCAGATCAAGCTCAACAGCCATCGCGGAAAATCGCATGATTTGAGCGCAGGCACCGAGAACTTTGCCATTGTTTAATTTCCCCGCCAATTTCCGTATCCATGCCCAACATCAATCCAAAAACCTACGAAGCCACACCACCGCGCCAAGCCGTCTTTCTGGGCCTGGGCGTCATGGGTTACCCGATGGCGGGCCACCTCGCACGGGCTGGGCACCATGTCACTGTGTACAACCGTACCGTTTCAAAATCAATAGCATGGTGTGAAGAATTTGCGGGGGCCAACGGCCCAAAACATGCCACAAGCCCAGCCGGCGCAGCGGCCGGCGCCGAGATCGTGTTTTGCTGCGTCGGCAATGACGACGACCTGCGCGGCGTGGTTCTGGGCCCAGATGGCGCGTTTGCCGGCATGAAAGCCGGCGCTGTTTTCGTCGACCACACGACGGCCTCTGCCAGCGTGGCGCGCGAACTGTCGGGCGCCGCGCGAAAACTCGGGCTCCAATTCATCGACGCGCCGGTCTCCGGCGGCCAGGCGGGCGCGCAAAACGGCATGCTCACGGTGATGTGCGGCGGCGACGCAGCCGCGTTTGCGCAGGTTTTGCCAGCCGCGATGGCGTTTTCCCGCGCCTTCACCCTGCTCGGCGACAGCGGCGCGGGGCAACTGGCCAAGATGGTGAACCAGATTTGCATCGCCGGCCTGGTGCAAGGCTTGAGTGAAGCCATTTCATTCGGGCAAAAAGCCGGGCTCGACATGAACCAGGTGCTGGACGTGATTGGCAAAGGCGCGGCGCAAAGCTGGCAGCTCGACAACCGGGGCAAAACCATGGTGGCCGACAAGTTTGATTTTGGCTTTGCGGTGGACTGGATGCGCAAAGACCTGGGACTGGTGCTTGACGAAGCCAAGCGCAACGGCGCGCGCTTGCCGGTCACCGCCCTGGTCGACCAGTTCTACGCCGACGTGCAACAGATGGGCGGGCGGCGCTGGGACACATCCAGCCTGATCAAGCGGCTGAAATAGCGCCCCCACGTTCGCCCATTTCATGTGGCTCTCTGCCCCCCGAGGGGGCTAATTTCCCTTGGGGCGGCCCGGCGGGAAATTGCGACCCCACACTCTGCCGCTACTGTCTCGCCTACCGCGTTTCTTGCGATTTGGAGGCGGGCGGCGCCTCCGGCAGCAGGCGCTTGAGGTCATCTTCGCTGATGGTTTCAAAAATCCGCACCACTTTTTGTACGCCGACCACCGAGCGCGCGATGTCGGTGGCCCGGTCGGCCTCGCGCTGGGTCACGCGCCCGAGCATGTAGGTGGTTCCGCGCTCGGTCACGACTTTGAAAGCATTGGCGTACAGATCCTTGGCGTCAACCAGGCCGGCCTTGACCTTGCCGGTCACCAAAGCATCGGATGAACGTTGCGGCAGGGTTGAATTGCCCAACACGCCGATTTCGTTGATGATGGCGCGCACATTTTCGACCTTGCCGATGATTTGCTCGACCAGTTGCTTGTCCTGCGCGCTGGGCACCTCGCCGGTCAGAAGCACCTGGCGGTTGTAGCTGGCGATGTTCACGTGCGCCCGGTCGCCCAGGTTCTCGCGCACACGGCTGACGGACCGCAGTTCGATGCCTTCGTCCTCCAGCAGGGCGCCCGCCGTGCGCCGGTCCAGCGCAACCAGGGTGCCGCCGACCATGGCGCCGCCCATGAGCAAGGGAACGCAGGCGCTGATCGTTCCGGCCAGGCAGGCCAGCAGGGCCGCCTTGGCCAGGGCGCGTGAAACGGCCTTGGGTTTTGAATCGCTGAATGTCATGGTGGAGCTTCCTGTTCGCCCATCAGCTGGGTATCAACCGCATCACAAATGCAATGCAGCACGAGGAGGTGCACTTCCTGGACCCGCGCCGTGCGGTCATGGGGCACACAAATGTGCACGTCGGTGTCGCGCAGGGCGTGCGTCATTTTGCCGCCGCCGCGCCCGGTCAGGGCCACTACCACCATGTCGCGCTCATGCGCGGCCTCGACCGCCGCCAGCACATTGCCGGAATTGCCGCTGGTGGTAATCGCCAGCAACACGTCGCCAGGCGAGCCCAGGGCGCGCACCTGGCGCGAAAAAATGACTGAAAAATCGTAGTCGTTGGCGATCGCCGTGAGGATCGATGTGTCGGTCGTCAGCGCAATGGCGCCCAGCTCGGGGCGTTCGCGCTCGAAACGCCCGACGAACTCGGCCGCAAAATGCTGCGCGTCGGCGGCCGAGCCGCCATTGCCGCAGGCCAGCACCTTGCCGCCGCTGGTGACGCAGGTCAAGATGGCCTGCACGGCTGCGGCGATGGGCTTGCTCAATATTTGCGCCGACTGGTACTTCAGGTCGGCGCTGTCGATGAAGTGTTGTTGAATGCGTTGTTCAAGCATGGGCGTGATGATAACCGCGCCGGATATGCTGCAGCGCCGGCAAGGCCATGCCCCGCCTGGGTCAAGCCGCGTCAAACGCCGCGCGCAGCCAGGACACGCCGTCAGGCCCGATGCTGACGACATCGAAACGGCAGGGCGGCGGCGTGCGCAGGCGCATCAGGTAAAAGCGCGCGGCGAACACGATGCGGCGCTGCTTGGGCGCGCTGACGCTGGCCGCCGCGCCACCGTGGCTGGCGGACGCGCGCTTTCTCACCTCCACAAACACGGTAGTGCCATCGGATTCCAGCATGATGAGGTCGATTTCACCGCCGCCGCGCCCGGGCGTCCGATAATTGCGCTCCAGCAGGCGCAGTCCGGCGCGTTGTAAATGTTGCAGCGCTTCGTTCTCCGCCGCGTCGCCGGCCTGTTTGGTGGTCAATTTGGCGCCTGGCGCAAGCGTTGATTTTGTTTTGGGGAGCATTTTTGATTTCTGCAATTGGCTCGAATTACGCGGGCGTTCTGCAAGCGGCGCATGACGCGGCTTCTTCACAGCATTATCCGCAAGGCGCGCTCTACGTGGTGGCCACACCCATCGGCAACCTGGCCGACATCAGCCTGCGCGCCTTGCATGTCCTGTCCCTGGTGGAGAGCATCGCCTGCGAAGACACCCGCCACACGCAAACCCTGCTGCGCGCCTACGGCATCGACAAATCCGCCGCCCAACTGCTGGCGCTGCACCAGCACAACGAAACCCAGGCCACGGCCCAGGTGGTTGAGCGCCTGCGCCTGGGCCAGCGTGTGGCCTATGTGAGCGACGCTGGCACGCCCGCCATCAGCGATCCGGGGGCGCGCCTGGTGGCCGGTGTGCGCTCAGGCGGGCTGAAAGTTGTGCCGCTGCCTGGCGCGAGCAGCGTCACCGCCGCCCTGAGCGTGGCGGGCGTCGTGGCGGATGGCGACGCCGCTTCGGGGTTCATCTTCGCCGGCTTTCTGAGCGCCAGGGCCGCCGAGCGCGCGCTGGCGGTGCAGGCGCTGGCGGCCGAGGCGCGCAGCGTGGTGCTGCTGGAGGCGCCGCATCGCATTGTGGCGACCGCCCTGGCGCTGGCCGCGCTGGGCGGGCGCCCCGTCACCATCGGGCGCGAACTGACCAAACAATTCGAGGAGATCGCCACGGTCCAGGCGCAGGACTTTCCGGCCTGGCTCGGCGAGCAGCCCAACCGCCTGCGCGGCGAGTTTGTGCTGGTACTGCATGCGGCAAAGGCAACTGGGGAGGCCGGCCAGGATTTGCGGGTGTTGAAACTTCTGTTGGCCGAGTTGCCGCTCAAAACGGCCGTGAAGCTGGCCGCTGACATCCTGGGCGAATCCAGAAACGCCTTGTACGACGCGGCGCTGGCGCTCAAAAGAGACGCGACGTGAGGGCGCGCCAATCACCGTTGAGCCTGGCTGGCGCCGCACCGGCCGGCCCCATGATCGATGCGGGCGGTTTGCCCAGGCGAATGCCCTGACGGCTGGAAGCTGCACAGGCATGCCTGTCATCACAGGAGTGTAATGCTACTAACTTAGTAGCTAACTATGTATATTCCACGAGGGGAAAACGCCAATTTTACCAGTGAAGTCGGGAATTTGACCTTGTGCGGACAACTTCAGCCGCAATTGCGCTGTTTCCACAACGGCTAGGTGAGCAGCTTGTGCAAATTCATCTTTTGAACCTTGCCGGTGGTGGTCAGGGGCAACTCGTCGTCGGTGGTCAGGCGAAATTTGGCTGGCACTTTGTAGGCAGCCAGTTCCTGTTTGCAAAAGCGTTTGAGCTCGTCAAGGTCGGGCTGTATACCCTCATGCGCGATGATGATGGCCACCAGGACCTCGTCAAGCAGGGGGTCAGGCATGCCGATCACGTAGGCGGTGCGCACGCTGGGGTGGCGCATGAGGGTTTCTTCAACCTCGATGGGTGCAATGTTGATGCCGCCGCTTTTGACCATTTCCTTCTGGCGGCCGCGGTAATAGAGGCGCCCTGCATCGTCGAGCATGCCCAGATCGCCGGTGTGGAAAAAACCGTGTTCGTCAAAGGCCTCGGCGGTTTTTTGCGGTTCTTTGTAGTAGGCCGAAAACAGCGGCCCCTGAATCCGGATCTCGCCGACTTCCCCCGCAGGCAACACCGCGCCGGTTTCCAGGTGGCAGATGCGCGCAGTCACACCGGGCAATGGCTGGCCGACCGATTGAAGGCGCACGGCCAGCGGTTCGGCCGCGTCGGTCACGGCGCAGTTGCCATAGGTCTCGCTCAGGCCGTAGACGTTGCAGATGCCGCGCGCGCCCAAGTCCACCGCCATCGTCAATTGCTCGGGCGTGCCGATCATCGCGCCGCTGCGCAGGCTGGCCAGGTTGCGGCGGGCGCGGCTGGGGTGGTCTTTGAGCGCCAGCACCATGTTGGGCGTGCCGTACATGATGGTGCAACGCTCGCGTTCGATCAGGGCCAAGGCTTCTTCCGCGTCAAAGTGCTCCTGCAATACGACGCAGGCGCCGTGGCTCAGGATGTTGGGCAGGGCGTTGACGCTGCCGAAGCTCCAGAACAGCGACACCGCGAGCCAGAGCCGGTCTTCATGCGTGACGTGCTGGCGCTCGCCGATGTGCCAGGCGTTCGTGATCCACAACCGGTGTTGCAGCAGGATGCCCTTGGGCGCGGCGGTGGAGCCCGAGGTGTAAAGCAGCAGGGCGACGTCGTCAGGCTTCACGGCGCAGGCTGCGGCATCGATGGCGCTGTCGCTCACTTCTTCGCCCAGGGCGAGCAGGCGCTCCCAGGTCATTTGAACTTCAAGGGAGGCTGCGGACGACGCGTCTGCGCCCAGCCAGACGATGTGGCGCAGTTTCGCAAAGTTGGCCTCGAACGGCTTCATGCCCTCAAGCATGGCGCGATAGTCGTTTTTGCGGAACCGGTCCACTGCGATCAACACCTCAACCTCGGCATGCGCCAATGAAAAAGCCATTTCGCGCGGCGTCGCCCAGGTGTTCAAGCCGACCACGACGGCGCCCAGTTGTTGCAGGGCCAAAAACGCAATGATCCATTCGGGCCGGTTGCCCATCAGGATCGCAACGTGGCTGCCGTGTTTCACCCCCAGCGCACTGAAGCCCTTGGCGGCGCGTCGTGTTTCATGGCGCAGGGCGCGGTAGGTCAGCCGGGTGGCGCCTGCAACAACGGCTTCGCGGTCGCCGAATCGCCGTGCCTGTTCATCAAGCAGGGCGGGTATGGTGGGGCTGCCGGGCATGTCGCTCATGGGGTCGTTCTCGCTCGGTTGAAATTTCAGGGGTTCATCAAGGGCAGGACTTGTTCGGCCATCAAGACCATGGAGCCACGCGCCAGGGCGCGGTCGGTCCAGTCGACGCCGGCGTAAAGCAGGGTGCCGAATTCGCCCGTCTCTTCTTTCAGCGCGTGCAATTGGTCGGCCACTCTGGCCGGTGAGCCGTGAATCACCAATTTGGCAATGACTTGCTCCAGCGTCACGCTGTCGTCGGATTGTTTGGGGTCACTCTTGAACACGCCCAGGGCGCCACGGCGTTTGAGTTTGCTGAACAGCGTGCGGTAGTAGTAGTAATACGGGCCGTCGCTGCCCAGGGCGTAGGCGGCGGCGGCCTTGTCGTCTTTCGCGACAAACACCGTTTTGGCGATGCGCCAGTTGGCCGGGTCGGCCACGCGGTTGATGCGCGCGCAGCCTTCGACGTATTTGCCCCAATGGCTTTTGACCCAGAGCGGCAGCAGGAAGTTGGCCGAGATCGGGTCCCAGCCGCGCGCCGCCGCCTCGGTGATGCCTTGCGAGAACGGGGCCACCGCCGTCACCACGATGGGCGGGTGCGGGCGCTGCAAAGGTTTGGGGATGGTGCCCATGCCGGTGTCGGGCATGTAGGTGCGCGCTGTTGAAACATTCCAATGCTCGCCCTTGATGTTGTAGGGCGGCTCGCTGGCCCAGATTTGCAGCACCTGGTTGATGGCCTCCAGAAACATGGCCGGACGCGGCAAGTCCATGTTGCCAAAGGCTTCGGCGTCGGACGGCAAGGCCCCGGGACTGATGCCCAGGATGAAGCGCCCGCCCAACAGATGGTCCAGCATGGCGATGTGCGCTGCCACAGTGACCGGGTGGTGGTTGGGCATGTTCAAGGTGCCGGTGCCCAATTTCATCTGCCTGGTGGCGTCCACCAGGGTCGCGAGAAACAGCGCCGAAGAGGTGATGTTCTCCTCGGGGTCGGTGGCGTGTTCGCCCACGTAGCCTTCCGTGAAACCCAGTTGGTCGGCCAGGATGAATGCCTCGCGGTCTTCCTTCAGGGAGACCTGCCAGTCTTTGCCGATGGGATGCATCGGCATGGTGAAAAAACCCAGTTTCATGGAGAACTCCGGAATGTCAGTGTCAATATCAATGGATGGCGGCTTGCGGTTGCGGCTTGAAATTGCCCAGGCTGCGCTCAACCTGTTCCGCGCAACCGCGCGCGGCTACGATCAACTTGCGCTCATGCGACTTGGTGGCGCGCCGGCCTATGACCGAGACATGGATCGCCGCCGCCAGCGGGCCGGCCGCCTGGCGGATGGGCACCGCGTATCCGACGATGCCGTCCACGCCTTCTTCGTCGCTTTTCGCATAACCCTGGCTGCGTATGCGCTTGAATTCGGCGTCCAGCGCCTGCGGCTCGACGATGGTGTTGGCGGTCAATTTTTTGAGCGGGCCAGACAGCGCGCGCGACGCGAGGCGCGGGTCGAAGGCGGCAAACAATTTGCCGGTGGCGGTGCTGTGCAGGAACAGCGACTCGCCCAGCCGGATGTCGAGTGAAATGCGTTGTGTGCCCATGCAGCGGTCCGCGTAAAAAACGCGTTGGCCCAGGCTCATGCCCAGGTAAACATCGTCACCCACCGCCTTGGCCAGATCCAGCAGATGCCGGCGCGCCAGCGTGCGCACGTCGAGCGAACTGACGATGGACAGGGCGACGCCTGCGGCGCGCGGGCCAATCGAATATTGCAGGTCGTCGTTCACGGCCAGCATCTCGGCCGCCACCATGGTTTGCAGCATGTTGTGCACGCTGCTGACAGGCAGGCCCAGCGCCTCTTTGATCTCGGTCAGGCGCAAGCCGCCCTTGTGCTGGACCAGGAGGCCCAACACGTCGAAACTGCGCAAATAACGGTCAGGGCTCATGGAAGTGCCGCCATGGTGAAGCCTTTATAAGCCTGGT
The DNA here is from genome assembly GCA_031392945.1 of Rhodoferax sp. Lineage (GTDB taxonomy): Bacteria > Pseudomonadota > Gammaproteobacteria > Burkholderiales > Burkholderiaceae_C > JANYCG01. Next base: position 18,935 of record JANMVT010000042.1, read on the forward strand.
CAGCGACTTGCTGGCATTCTTTGCGGTACACGCCGATCTTCGCCACGTAGGGCATGAAAACGCGGGGCTTGCCGGGAATATTGGCGCCAAGGAACCAGGAGTTGGCCGTGGGGAACAGGGTTTTGTTGGCAGCTTCGTTCACATGCCCGACCCAGGCGTCTTCGGCAGGCTTTGTGGCTTCGATCACGGCCAGGCCTTTGCTGCGCAGGTACGCCAGGCAGTCGCTGATCCACTCGACGTGCTGCTCAATGCCGACAATCATGTTGACCAGCACTGAGGGGCTGCCGGCGCCGGTGATGATGAACAGGTTTGGGAACTGGTGGGTCATCAAACCCAGGTAGGTGCGTGGCCCGCTGGCCCATTTCGTTGACAAAGCCTGGCCGCCACAACCACGGATGTCGATGTTGAGCACGGCGCCGGTCAAGGCGTCGTAACCAGTGGCGCAGACGAGGGCATCAAGTTCATGGGCCGCATCGCTGGTTCGCGCGCTGTTGGAAGTCACCTCGGTAATGGGGGTTTTCTTCAGGTCGACGAGCAGGACGTTGCTGCGGTTGTAGGTTTCAAAATAGCCGGTGTCCACGCAGATGCGTTTGGTTCCCAGAGGGTGGTCCTTCGGACACAATGACTCGGCCACGTCCGGATCCTTGACGATATGCCTGATCCTGGAGCGCACGAATTCGGCAATCGTGTCGTTTGAGCGCTTGTCGGCCATCAGGTCGGTGAAAGCATGCATAAAATTGACGCCGCCCTGGCTCCAGCGCCGCTGGTATTCGTGCTGACGTTCCTCTTCACTTACCTGCGATGCGGCCCTGTCACTGAATTCGTACAAGGTGCCGACTTCTCTGGCGCGGGTGCGGTGCTCGCGGTAGGCCGCCTTCCATGCCTGCTGCGCTTCAGCCGTCAGCGGCGCGTTCCAGGCCGGAATCGAGAAGTTGGCGGTGCGCTGGAAAACCACCAGTTTCTGCGCCTGCTTTGCGATGGCAGGAATCGCCTGAATGCCCGATGAACCGGTGCCTATGACGCCGACCCGCAGCCCCGTGAAGTCGACTCCCTCATGCGGCCACGCGCCTGTGTGGTAAATCTTGCCGCTGAAGTTGGCGATGCCCGGCAGATCGGGCAGGCGGGGGATCGACAAAGCGCCAGTGGCCATCACGCAGAATTGGGCCCTTGTGCACAGGCCGGTGTCGGTGCGCAGGTCCCAGCAGCCCGCTTGCTCATCGAACGTTGCAGTCTGGACGCGCGTGTTGAAGCTGATGTCACGACGCAGGTCAAAACGCTCTGCCACGTGCTGGATGTAGCGCAGGATTTCGGGCTGGCCAGCATATTTTTCAGTCCAGATCCATTGCTGTTCGAGCTCGCTGGAGAACGAGTACGAGTACTGAAGGCTCTCCACGTCGCAGCGGGCGCCGGGGTAGCGGTTCCAGTACCACACGCCCCCCACGTCAGCGGCAGCTTCCAGGACTCGCGCCGAAAAGCCCATGGCGCGCAGGCGATGCAGCATGTGCAGTCCGGCGAAGCCTGCGCCGATGATGACGACGTCAAATTGCTGTGTTGGCTGCATCTGTGCTTCGTGGGGTCAGTTGCTTGGCGGGCTCAGCTCTTGCGGCGTTCGTGTTCAACCGTTTCCATCAGGAACGCGGCGGCGACCGAGGCATTGATTTTGCAGTCCAGCAGAATCGGGCCTTGCGGGTTCTTCAACGTGGGGGCCAGCTTTGCCAACTCATCGAGGGTTCGCACAGTGAAGGCCTCAAAACCAAACGCCTGGGCAATGGGCGCGAAATCGATGTCGGCAAACACGGCTGTGGACACTGGCATGTCGCGCATTTTCAGGTAGTGCAATTCAGCCCCATAGGCGCCGTCGTTCATCAAGACGATCACCAGCGAGATGCCTTCGCGCGCGGCAGTCTCCAGCTCGCTCAAGGTCATCAGGAAACCGCCATCGCCGATGAACAAAACCGTAGTGCGGTCCGGCGTGCCGCAGGCAAAGCCCAGGGCCGTGCCAAAACCCATGCCGATGGAGGCAAAGTCCACCGTGTTCTTGATGCAGTCCGGGCCGGGCACATCGATGTATGGCATGATTTGCAGGAAATTTCCGGCGTCATAGACCGCATTGCGATTGGCGGGCAGCAGTTGATTGACCGCCATCGCCAGCGACCGCGGGTCCATCGTGCGGGCGGTGTGGGCGCTCTGGAATTCGGCGGCGAGGTCGATCTGGGCCAGGCGCTGGCGGGTGTCTGCCGTGTAAAGAAGCTTGTCGGACTCGGGCCGCAGCGCCAGCGCTTCAAGCAACTGTTCAGCGGCGTCTTTGGCATCGGCAATGAGTGCCACGTCGGCATGGAACCAGCGCCCGATGTTGGCGTGTTTCAGGTCCACCTGGATCAAGGGCACGTGGCCCGGCAAGGAAGTGCCAAAACTGGTGGTGCGCTGGTTCAGGCCGGCGCCGAAGGCAACAATGCAGTCGGCTTCGTCAATCAGCCTGCGGCCGGGGGCATGTGAAAATGACCCGACGATGCCGACGTTGTAAGCGTGGCCGCGAAACATGTCTTTGGCTTTGAGCGTGGTGGCGAGCACGGCGCCGACCCTTTCTGCCAGCCGCTCAATGGCGTCACGGGCGCCAGCGCGATGGGCGCCCAAACCGACGACGAACAGGGGTTTGCGGCTTTTTTGCAAAATAGCGACTGCGGCGTCAATGGCTGCCATCCGGGCGGGGTTGCGTTGCACCGCCAAGGGCGCAGCGGGTGCGGGGTCGCCCATGGGGCCGGGATAGTCCACCTGGCCGAACTGCACGTTCATGGGCAGCAGCAAGGCAACACATCCGCCGTTGCGGGTCGCGCCAATGGCCTTGGCCAAGGTCAGCCGGGCGCTGTCTGGATCGCTTGCCTGAAATGTCTTCAAACCGGTCGCTGCAAACACGCCCGCCACGTTGAATTCCTTGGTGTCTGCTTCCGCGCCGCCCATGGCCAGCGGGTTGAGCGAACTGGCACCGAAGATCAGCAATACTTTCGAGCCGGTGCGTTGCGCATAAGCCGCGCCGTGCATGCCGTTGGCCGTGGCCGGGCCGCGCCCGATGATGGCCACGCCCAGTTTGCCGGTGCCGGCTGAGTAGCCTTCGGCCATGGCGATGGCGTTGTTTTCGTGTCGGGCAGCGTAAAAGCGCACGCCTATGGCATCGAGCGTGGTGACCAAGAGCGCGGTGTCGTCGCTCATCAGGCCAAAGACGGTCTCGATGCCGTGGCTTTTGATATCGCGTGCGAGGGCTTCAAAAGCCGGTATGGTGGCGGGGATATTGACGGGCTTGGCCAGTGCCGCGTCCGGACGCGTCTCGATTGATGTCATGGGGTTTCCAGAGACGGGTGATTTATAAAATCGGAAACTGGTTCAAGCCGGAACGGCTTCCTCTGCATGGCTGTCGGTTCCCAAATAGGCTGCAATCACTGCTTCATTGGCTTGCACTTCCTGCGGCGTGCCTTCTGCAATTTTCCGGCCAAAGTCCAGCACGACGATTTTGTCGGAGATGTCCATGATCACCGGGATGTCGTGCTCCACAATCAGGAAGCTCATGGCATATTGCTGGCGCACGCGCTGGATCAATTCGGTCATCGCGCTTTTTTCAGAGGCGCTCATGCCGGCCATGGGCTCATCAAGCAGCACCAGGCGTGCCTTTTGCATCAAGGCGCGGGCAAATTCAACCTGTTTTTGCCGGCCATAAGACAGTTCGCCCGGCAGCACGTTGGCCGTGTCAGGCATGCCTAGAAACTCCAGCACTTCGTTGGCTGCGGCAATGGCAGCCTGTTCCTCGGCGCGTACCCGTGGCGTCCGCAATGCGCCCTGAAGCAAGCCCGATGCGCCTTGCCGGTACGTGCCCACCAGCAGATTTTCCATCACCGTCAGGCCACCAAACAGGGCCAGGTTCTGGAACGTGCGGGCAATGCCGTGGCGTGACACCAGATGGGCTGCCTCTCCCGTGATGTCCGTACCGTCAAAGCTGACCTTGCCACTGGTGGGCGTGTACATGCCGGTGACGCAGTTGAACATGGTGGTTTTGCCAGCGCCATTTGGCCCGATCAACGACGTGATGGAGCCACTCTCCATGGCGAAGGACACGTTGTCAAGCGCGGTGATGCCCTGAAAACGCATCAGCAGTGCGGAGACTTCAAGCAACGCTGCGGTCATGATTGCGCGTCAGTGACAGGTGCGTTGGCTGCGGCGCCCACTACAGATGCTTCCGACGGTGCCAAAGAAGATTCGCGCTTGGCGCCAAGATAGGACTCTTTCATGGCATCGCTAGCAGCCACCTGCGCAGCCGGGCCGGACAGCACAATCCGTCCACGGTCCAGAATGTAGGCGGTGGCCGCAAATTCGAGCGCCAGGCGCGCGTTCTGTTCAACGATCAGCATTGACGTTCCCAGCGTTTCGCCCACCACCAGCAGTTGCTTGTAGATGGCCTTCACGATCAGCGGTGCCAAGCCCAGCGAAAGCTCATCCACCAGCAGCAGGGTCGGACTTGCCACTAGCGCGCGCCCGAGTGCCAGCATCTGCTGTTCACCGCCCGAGAGCCAACCTGCAGCTTGCTGGCGCCGCTCCAGCAGGCGTGGAAAGAGCGCATAGACCGCATCCATGCGTTCCCGCACAGCCGAACGGGGGAGTATGGCGGCACCGACGCTCAGGTTGTCCTCGACGCTGAGTTGCTTGAAAATGAGCCGGCCCTCCGGAACCTGTGCCATGCCCAGGCGAACAAGGCGATGCGCTGGCAACCCCAACACCGGTTTGCCGGCGAACAATACGCTGCCGTGTGTCACATGTCCATGGTGCAAATCCAGCAGGCCTGAAACGGCCCGGATCAATGTAGTTTTGCCGGCGCCGTTGGCACCCAGCAGCGCGACGATGCTTCCCTTGGGAACCGACAGGCTGACGTCTTCTAAGGCTAGACCCTTGCGTGCGTACCCCACCGAGAGCCCTTTGACTTCAAGCATGTTGGCCATTACTTCTCCCGCCAGGCCAATAGGCGGCTGCGCAACTTGGCGCCCATACTGGCGATGCCCCCGGGCGCGAATATCAGCAGCAGGATCACCATCATGCCGAAGATCACCTGCACGAGCTGGGCTTTGTGATCAATCAGCAGCACGCGCATCAGTCCGGTGGAGTCGCCCGCCTGGGATGCCACCCCGGTGATGATGGAGGGCAGCAGCAGCCACACCGCCGCACCCACCAGAGAGCCTGGCAGCGAGCCCATGCCGCCGATGATGATCATGGCGATGAATTGGATTGCAAACTGGATGCCGAAGAACTCGGACGTGACATTGGTCAGGTAGTAGGCGTACAAGGCACCTGCCATGGCAGCGATGGCCGAACTTAGGCCGAACGCCTTGAGGCGCAGAAAGCGGACGTCGATGCCGGCTGAGGTGGCCGCCAGTTCATGGTCGCGCATCGCCATCATGGCGCGACCCTCGCGTGAGCGCAAGCTGTTCTTGAGCGCCCAATAGACCAGCGCGACTACGGGCAACAGGAAAAAATACCAGCGCATCGGCGAGCTCAGCTCTATTCCCCCCAGGGTGGCCGGCTTGTAGGGAACCCCCACCACGTCAAAGAACTTGAACTGGTACTCCTGGAACGCGAACACCACAATGTAGTGCACCGCGAAGGTTGACAAAACGAAGTACAGGCCGCGCACGCGCAGCGATGGCAGGCCCGCCAGCAGACCAGCCAATGCCCCGGCCAGACCGGCCGCCAGCAGCACCAATGGGAAAGGCCAACCCCACTGCGACCCTGTGATGGCAGCAGTCATCGCCCCCACGGCGTAAAACGCGGCATGCCCGATGGAGATCAACCCGGCGCAGCCGGTCAAATAGTTGAGTGACAGCGCACCCAGCATGGCGATCAGCATGAGGTTGACCTGGCTTAATCCCAGGTTGAGCAACTGCATATTGGACAGCCGGATGCCAAAGACCGCGCGGTCAGTCAGCACCATAGGCAGGTAGCACAGGAGCGCAACAGCGGCGATCAGCCAGATCCAGCGCGCTGGCGTGTTCCAGCCGCTGGTCGGAATCACGGGCACGCTGGCGGGTGATCGGAGTGTAGATGTGTTCATGGAAGCATTGCCGTAGCCAGCCAGCCAGCGGACATCAGACCCGGCCTAGTTCCCGCTGGCCGAACAGTCCCCAGGGGCGAACCATCAGGATCAGCATCAACAAAACGTAAATCAAGATGTCGCTGGATTTGGGCGAAATGTAGGACGCAGCGAATTGTTCGATCAAGCCCACCAGCAAACCCCCGATGATGGCCCCCGGGATGCTTTGCATGCCGCCAATGACAACCGCAGGCAATGCCAGCAGGCCAATGCTCTCCAGCTCGGTTGAAACGATCTGGAGTTGGCCCAGAAACAGGCCGCCAACGCCGGCCAAAACGCTTCCGATGGCCCAGGCAAGCCGATTCATAACATTGACATTCACGCCAGACACAACCGCTGCCTCATGGTTGTCGGCGGTGGCACGCATCAGCAAGCCGATGGAAGTAAATTTGAAGAAGGCGCCAAAGCCCGCCATGCAGGCCCAGCTGACCAGCGCTGCGATCAAGTGCAGCTGTGAAATCCGCACGCCGCCAATCAGGAATATCCCGGCCGGGAGCGGCGTTACCAAAGTACGCCCCTGGGGCCCATAACTTATCTCTATCAGGGCGCGCAGCACGATCGACAGGGCAATGGTGAGCATGATGACGGACAACATCGGCCTGCCGGCCAGGGGCTGGATCAGCAGAACATGGATCACCACACCCAAAGTTGCGCAGGCGCCGATGATGGCTGCAATGGCCAGAGGAAAAGGCAGGCCCAGCAGCGTGATGGCGGTCACCGCAAAGAATGCACCGCAGACCACAAACATGCCCTGCGCGAAGTTGAAAACGTCGGTGGCCTTGAAGACCACCGCGAACCCCAAAGCCACCAGGCCATAGATGCTGCCTAAGGCCAGGCCGCTGAGGAGTACTTGGGAAAACATCGTGAGCCTCGCGCGTTTTTTTTGCGAATTGCACTTTAGGGCGTAGTCAGTGCTTTTTGATTTACCTGGTGTACTTCAGGTAGTCGCTGAACTCGCCATAAGGCTTGTATTTCTTTGCACCGAAGTCATAGCCGATCATGCGAAACGCGACCGGTCCGGTATGGTTGTCCGGCGTGAAAGTAATCGGTGCGGCCAGTCCTTTGGTGTCGACCGAGAAGCCCTTGTTCATGGCCTCAACCAGTTTGGCGCGGGTTGGCTCGGCACCGGTCTTGCCGATGGCTTCAGCGGCCATCTGGCCGACAGCCCAGCCCGCCACGTAGTTGATGTCTTCCTTGATTGCCCCGTGGTTGAACTTGTCAGCGGCCGCCACCATTTCGCGGTTGCCTGGCGCCTGGTCGGTGCCGCCGGGCGTGAAGCAGCTCACGACGTTGTAGTTCGCGCCGGCTTCTGGCCCCATGGCTGAATAGATTTGGGGCGAGAGCA
>JANMVT010000057.1:0-5674 GCA_031392945.1 Rhodoferax sp.
CCGCCGACCGCATCACGCACGACGTCAACACGGCCTTGCACAAAACCTTCAGCACGCCGCTCGACCGCGAGCAGATCCACGCCCTGATCAACCACAGGGATGACGTGGCCGATTTGATCCAGGACTCGGCCGAGACCATGGCCCTGTACGACGTGCGCCACATGACCGACGAGATCAAGCGCCTGACCGACCTGAGCGTGAAGTGCTGCGAGCGCCTGAAGGATGCAGTCTACATGCTCGAGAAAATCGCCGACCCGAAAGTGGCCGAGGCAGCGCTGAAATGCTGCGAGGAGATCGACAGGCTCGAATCCGACGCCGACCGCGTGATGCGCTCGGCCATGAGCAAGCTGTTTCGCGAAGAACCCGATGTGCGCGAGGTCATCAAGCTCAAGGCCATCTACGAGTTGCTGGAAACCATCACCGACAAGTGTGAGGACGTGGCCAACCTGATCGAGGGCGTGGTCCTCGAAAACAGCTAAACGCCGGCCTGCGATGCAAAGCGTGCCAATCGCCCTGTGGGTTGTGATGCTGCTGGTGTTTCTGGCGCTGGCGTTCGACTTCATGAACGGCTTCCACGACGCGGCCAATTCCATCGCCACCGTGGTCTCCACCGGCGTGCTCAAGCCCGGCACGGCCGTGCTGTTTGCGGCGGCCTTCAATTTTGTCGCCTATTTTGTGTTTGGCGTGAGTGTGGCCGCCACCATCGGCAAGGGCATCGTGCAGCCGGGCGTTGTCGACACGCACGTGATCTTTGGCGCGCTGATGGGCGCCATCAGCTGGAATTTCATCACCTGGTACTACGGCATCCCCAGCAGCTCGTCGCACGCCCTGATCGGCGGCATCGTGGGTGCGGTGATCGCCAAGGCGGGCACCGGCTCCCTGATTTCGGCGGGCATCATCAAGACGGTGGTGTTCATCTTCATCTCGCCATTGCTGGGCTTTTTGCTGGGCTCGCTGATGATGCTGCTGGTGGCCTGGATATTTCGCCGCTCGACGCCATCCAGGGTGGACCGCTGGTTTCGCCGTTTGCAACTGGTGTCGGCTGGCGCGTACAGCCTGGGCCACGGCGGCAACGACGCGCAAAAAACCATCGGCCTGATCTGGCTGATGTTGATCGCCACGGGTTATTCCTCGGCCGACAGCACCCTGCCGCCGGCCTGGGCAGTGATCAGCTGCTACCTGGCGATTTCGGCGGGGACCATGTTTGGCGGCTGGCGCATCGTGAAGACCATGGGCCAGAAAATCACCAAACTCAAGCCAGTGGGGGGCTTCTGCGCCGAGACGGGCGGGGCGATCACGCTGTTTTTGGCGACGGCATTGGGCATTCCGGTTTCAACCACGCACACCATCACCGGGGCCATCGTGGGTGTGGGGGCTTCCAAGCGCGCCAGCGGGGTGCGCTGGGGGGTTGCGGGCAACATCGTCTGGGCCTGGATATTCACCATTCCGGCCAGTGGTTTTGTCGCCATGGTGGCCTACTGGGCCAGCCTGCAACTTTTTTGATGCTATCAAAAATATTGCTAACTACGCAATACCCACGAGGGCAAACAGCCAAATTCATTGGAAATCATTGGGAAATCTTGCGCGATTCCTCAATTTGATGCTCAAAATAGCCCTGAAAGCCGTAGGCGATGCTGGCCATCAAAGCCGTGGCCCCGACAAACAGGGACATGACCACGGCGGCAATCGTCAGCCAGCTGGTGTCACCCGCGCTGGCGGTACCCGTGCTTGATACACCCGGCGCAGCCTGATTGAACTTGGTGTTCCATTTTTCGGGCGTCATCAAACCGTAGACGATGGCGGTCAGCGCGCAACCCGCCACGGTAAAGCCCAGCAGCGGGATCAGCACCCAGCTCCAGGGGTCGTCCAGGCCGAACTGCTTGACACGCTGCACGCCGTACAGGCCGATGGCCGTGGGAATCGGCAGGAACCAGCCTAGCAAGTCGCCAAAGCCGCGCAAATAGAAGCGGTGCAGGCCCAGCGGACCGGCCACAAAACTCAGCCAGACCGCCAGTGTTTTATTTTTCATGGGGCTATTGTCAAGCTTCCGGCCTGGGCGCCATCGCGGGGGCGGGCGCGGTGTCGCCCAAACCCAGGGCTTTTTCCATCAAGACCACGTCGAGCCATCTGCCGAACTTCCAGCCGCAGGCGGTCAGCGTGCCAACCGGCTTGAAACCTGTGCAGCGATGCACCCCGACCGAGGCCAGGTTGGCCGAGTCGCCAATCACCGCGATCAGCTTGCGTATGCCGGCCTGTTCGGCCCGCACCGAGAGCTCGGCCAACAGGGCGCGGCCAAGGCCCTGGCCTTTGAACTCGGGCGCGATGTAGACCGAATCTTCGGCAGAGAAGCGGTAAGCCGGGCGCGGCTTGAACCAGGTGCAGTAGGCATAACCCAGGATCCGGCCATGGGCATCTCCGTGGACGTGGCCCTGGCCCTCCGCCACCAGGTAGGGCAGGCCTTTGGACAACACGTCGGCGTGGCGCGCGGCCATCTCCTGGACGCCGGGCGGCTCGGTCTCAAACGTGCCGGTGCCGTTTTGCACATGCCAGGCGTAAATGGCGGTGATTTCGGGCAAATCACTGGCCTTGCAGGCGCGGATGATGGTCATAAGAGCTAAAAACGTTATAATGGAAAGCTACACAGAGTGCCGCTGGCCGGGTGGTCAAGTTGCGTGTCTCAAACTCTGGGTCAGTTTTGAATTCTAAGGTGGCGAGAGCGTATCTACATCGGTTGTCCACGGGGCCTTGTTCAGGTTCCCGAATGGCAGCTTTTGGTTCTCCGAGCTTTGGGTTCCCCGAAATCAAAAATTAAGGATAGATCATGGTTGTCATTCGTCTCGCCCGTGGCGGCGCCAAAGCCCGCCCGTTTTTCAATATCGTGGTGGCTGACAAGCGCACCCGCCGCGATGGCCGTTTCATCGAGCGCATCGGTTTTTACAACCCGATCGCCACCGCCACCGAAGAGAGCATCCGCATCGCCCAGGACCGCCTGACCTACTGGCGCAGCGTCGGCGCGCAGGCTTCGCCGACGGTCGAGCGCCTTGTCGCTCAAGCGGCAGCAAAAGTCGCAGCATAGCTGAGGCCCCCACGCTTGCCACTTCGTGTGCTGCGCTGCCCCCCGAGGGGGCTGCCTTGCTAAGGGCGGCCCGTCGCGGCGGCGCTGTCGCCTAATCTTATGAACACGCTGCCCGGCCTCGAAGCCGCTGAATTGCCAGCGGACGCCGTCGAAGTCGGGCGCATTGCCGATGCCTGGGGCGTCAAGGGCTGGTTCAAGGCCTTGTCCCACAGCGCCGACCCGCCGGCCCTGTTCTCCTCCAAACGCTGGTTCATCCTGCCGTCGGAACGCGGCGCAAAAACCTTCGCCGGTGTGCTCAAGCTGGCCATCAAAGAGGCCAAAACCCATTCCGGCACGGTCGTCGCCACGGCGCAAGACGTTGATGACCGCAGCGCCGCCGAAGCGCTCAGGGGCGCGCGCATCTTCATCTCGCGCGCCAGTTTCCCCACTGCCGGCAAAGACGAGTTCTACTGGGTTGATTTGATTGGCCTCTACGTCGTCAACCGCGAGGGCATCCAGTTGGGCGAGGTCAAAGAACTTCTCTCCACGGGCGCGCAGACCGTGCTGGTAATGGAATATGAGCTTGAGGGCAAAATACAGGAGCGCATGATTCCGTTTGTGGCGGTGTATGTCGATGATGTCGATCTGGCCAAACGCCTGATCACGGTGGACTGGCAGGCGGACTACTAGGCACGTCGCCCAGGCAAAAGCCATGCACTTTGACGTCGTCACCCTGTTCCCCGAGCTGTTCGCCCCGCTGCTGGCCAGCGGCATCACCCGGCGTGCCTTTGAGCCGGCCCAGGTTGATGTCAAACTCTCCAACCCGCGTGACCATGCCCAGGGCAATTACCGCCGGGTGGATGACCGCTCCTTTGGCGGCGGCCCAGGCATGGTGATGATGGCTGAGCCGCTGGCGCAATGCCTGGAGGCCGTGCAGGCCGAGCGCGCCGACGTGGCCCCGGTGGTTCTGTTTTCCCCTATCGGCAAACCTCTGAACCACGCAATGGTGGAACGTTTTGCCGTCAGCCAAGGTGCGATTCTGATCTGCGGCCGTTACGAGGGCATCGACCAGCGCTTCATCGATGCGCATGTGGACGAGCAAATCAGCCTGGGTGATTTCATCCTGTCCGGCGGCGAGATCGCGGCCATGGCCCTGCTCGACGCGGTGGCGCGCCTGCAGCCCGGCGTGCTGGGTGATGAGGCCAGCCACCAGCAGGACAGCTTTAACCCTGCGCTGGACGGCTTGCTGGACTGCCCGCATTACACCCGGCCCGAAGACTGGCGCGGCAAAGCCGTGCCCGGCGTGCTCCTGTCGGGCCACCACGCCCAGATCGAACGCTGGCGGCGGGACCAGCGCCTGCGCCTGACAGCCCGGCATCGCCCCGACTTGATTCTGGCCGCGCGCAGGGCGGGGCGTTTGACCCCGCAAGACGAACAAGTGCTGCATGAACCGATGCAACAAGCGGTGCAACATAACAGGCTATAATGGCGGGCTAATCGATCCTCTGCCCGGCCGCTTCACCGCGAATCCATTGATTGATTCAATGAATATCACACCGAAGCCCTTTGTGCCATCCCGGCATTCTGATGAATTTGGCGCGTGCAAGATCACACTGGAAAATCATGAATCTGATTCAAACCCTCGAGCAGGAAGAAATCGCCCGGCTCGGCAAAACCATCCCTGATTTCGCGCCCGGCGACACCGTCGTGGTCAGCGTCAATGTGGTTGAAGGCACCCGCAAACGTGTGCAGGCCTACGAAGGTGTCGTGATTGCCAAGCGCAATCGCGGCCTCAACAGCGGCTTTATCGTTCGCAAAATCTCCAGCGGCGAGGGCGTGGAGCGCACGTTCCAGACTTACAGCCCGCTGATCGCCGGCATTGAAGTCAAACGCCGTGGCGATGTTCGTCGTGCCAAGCTGTACTACCTGCGCGACCGCAGCGGCAAGTCGGCGCGCATCAAGGAAAAACTGCCAGCCAAGCGCACCAGCGGTGCGGCAGTTGCTGCCGCAGTCGCAGCGGCATAAAACACTGCTTCTGCGTTCCGAAAAGCCGTTGCAGCCTGTTGACTGCGGCGGCTTTTTCATTTTTCATTCCATTTCTAAATCATTCGTGAACGTTGTTGCGCCTCCTAGTCGTGCTATAGCACTGCCTTCGTCGGCACGCCTAGTTCACAAATGATTTAGAAGCGGAATCAGACTGTCCAATCCGCCGTAAATTCAAGTGCCCGCCGCCAAGCCTTTGCCCGCTTTCACGCCGCTGTCCAAGTTGCCCAATTTCGATCCGCGCCATAACGTGGCCTTGGGTGTGGACTCGCATTTGCCGACCGTGTCGCCCAGCCAATTGCGGCCGGACGCCTTGCGCCTGCGCTTCAGACAGCCGCCGGTCTGGGCGCCTGAGCTGCTGGCGGAGAAGAAATACGCCGAGCGCGCCAGCATGCACGCCTCGGTGCTGGTGCCCATCGTCATGCGTGAGCGGCCCACAGTCCTGCTGACCGAGCGCACCGCCCATCTGTCCACGCATTCCGGGCAGATCGCCTTTCCTGGCGGCAAAGTCGATGCCGACGATGCGGATGCCGCCGCCACCGCCTTGCGCGAGGCCCAGGAGGAGGTCGGCCTGGC
>JANMVT010000064.1:0-3431 GCA_031392945.1 Rhodoferax sp.
GATGGCCGCCACCGGCGCACAGGCCGACGGCGACGAGGCCGATGTGGCCATGACCCAGATGGTGAGCAAACGCGCCTTCTCGGGCTACTGGGAATACCACCTGGAGGCCGCCGTGTTCACCAGCCCGCCGATCGGCAACCATTCGGGCGCGTCCTTGTTCAACCAGCGCGGCGAACTGATCGGCATTGGCAGCCTGTTTGTGTCTGACGCCATGGGGGGCAACCGCCGGCTGCCCGGCAACATGTTCGTGCCGGTCGATCTGCTCAAACCCATCTTGAGCGAGTTGCAGCAGACCGGCAGCACAAAGGTCAGCCACCGGCCGTGGATTGGCCTGACCTCGTCCGAGCAAGGCGGGCGCGTGCAGATCGTGCGGGTCAGCAAGGACGGCCCGGCCCAGGCCGCCGGCCTGGCGCCGGGCGACGTGGTGCTGGAAGTGGATGGCGCCAAAGTCGCGTCGCTAGAGGCTTTCTACAAGAAACTCTGGGCCCGCGACCAGCCAGATGCGGAGATCACCCTGACCGTGCTGCAAGGCGCCGACATCAAAACCGTCAAACTCAAGGCAGTGGACCGCATGAGCACGATGAGCAAACCGGCCGGAATTTGAATTGGTTGGCCAGCCGCGCACTGCGGCGGTTCAGGCTCCCCGCAAACCCTCCAAAACCGTCGGATACCTCAACTTCAGCCGGAGTTCATTTTTGAGCCGCGTGTTGTCCATGCGGCGCGACTCATTCATGAAACTCAGCAGCATCAGGGGCAATTCCTCCTGCGCCGTGCTTCGCGGCACACGGGGTGGGCGCGGCAATCCATAAAGGCCGGCGGCCAGATCAAAATAATCACCCATCTTCAGGCGCGTGTCGTCATTCACGTTGTAGACGCGTTGCGGCCTGCCCACCCACATCGCGCGAATACAGGCGCGGGCCAGATCGTCAGCGTGAATGTGGTTGGTATACACGTCATCTGCTGCTTGCAACACCGGCGTGCCTTTGATCAAACGCGCACGCGGCGTGCCACCGACGCGGTCCGGCGCATAGATGCCCGGAATGCGCAGAATGCTGGTGCGCACGCCAGCTGCCCGGCCCAGGTGGCGCACCCGTTGTTCGGCATCAATTCGCCTTGTAGCCCTTGGCGTATGGGCATTTAGAGCTCTTGTTTCTATAGCATTTTCGCCCTGGCAGTCGCCATACACGCCGCTGGTGGAGCCATAGACATAAGAGATCGTGGCCGACCGGCGGCGCAGCGCTGCATTCAAGGCGGCGGTTCGCGGGTCGCCCCACCCTTCAGCCGGCGGCGGCGCCAGATGGATGATGCGGTGCGCGACACCCGCCAGACGGTGCAGCGTGGCCGGCTCGTCCAGATTGCCCAGCAGCGGCATGATGCCCCGTTCACGCAACGGGCCGACACGATCCGGCGACGACGTCAAGGCGAGCACACGCAAACCCCCGCCCGCGCCCGATGGGCCTTGCACAAGCCGCGCCACGCGCAGCCCGACATCGCCGCAGCCCACGATCAGCAATCGCTGGCGGCGAAACCGCGCGGGCAGCGCGCCCAGGGGGGATTGGATTGAAGGCAAAATCGGGGTTGTTCAACAGAGATTGCCAAGGATACAAGATGACGAGCACCCACAGCCTGAGCCCACAGACCGCTGTGGCAACTGAGCCGATGCAGACCTTCCAGGTCAGCGTCCTGCCCAGCGGGCGCCATTTCAGCGTCAACCCGGACGAGGCCATACTGGCCGCCGGCATCCGCCAGGGCATCGGCCTGCCCTATGGCTGCAAAGATGGCGCCTGCGGCTCCTGCAAGTGCAAAAAGATCAGCGGCGTGGTGGTGCACCGGGCGCACCAGAGCAAGGCCTTGAGCGCCGAGGAGGAAGCCAGCGGTTTTGTGCTGACCTGCTGCGGCGTGCCGCACAGCGATGTGGTGCTGGAGTCGCGCCAGGTGACCGAGGCCGGCGCCCTTCCCGTCAAACGCATGCCGTCGCGCGTGACGTTCATGGAGAAAAAATCGCACGACGTGATGATGCTGCGCCTGCAATTGCCCGCCAACGACACCTTCGTTTACCACGCCGGCCAATCCATCGAATTCATATTGCGCGACGGTGCGCGGCGCAACTACTCCATTGCCACGGCGCCGCACCACCTGGTCAAAACCGACACCACACCCGCTGCATCGATAGAGCTGCACATCCGCCACTTGCCCGGTGGCAAGTTCACCGACCATGTTTTCGGCGCGATGAAAGAAAAAGAAATTTTGCGCATCGAAGGCCCGTATGGCAGCTTCTTCCTGCGCGAAGACTCGGACAAACCAATGGTCCTGCTGGCCTCGGGCACCGGGTTTGCGCCGATCAAGGCGATCATCGAGCACATGCAGCACAAAGGCGTCACGCGGCCCGCCACGCTGTATTGGGGCGGACGCCGCCCGGCCGACATGTACCTGGACGAGTGGGTCAAGGCCCGCCTGGCCGAGATGCCCAATCTGAAGTACGTCCCCGTGATTTCCGACGCCCTGCCTGAAGACCGCTGGGCTGGCCGCACCGGCTTCGTGCACGCCGCCGTGTTGCAGGATCTGCCCGACCTCTCGGCCCATCAGGTCTACGCCTGCGGCGCGCCCATCGTGGTCGATTCAGCCCGCGCGGCCTACACAAGCCAGGGCAATTTGCCCGCCGATGAGTTTTACGCGGATTCCTTCATTACCGAGGCCGACAAGGCCCAGGCGGGGCGCGCATGACTTTGCGTCGCCTTTATTTCGCCGGGTTGGCCGCCGTTGTTGTGACTGGTTTCGCCGGGCAGGCCGGCGCACAACTCAAACCGATTCGCATCATCGTGCCCTACGCGGCGGGTGGGCCGATAGACGTGACCGCCCGCGTGCTGGCCGAGCGCATGAAAGACAGCCTGGGCACCGTCATCATTGAAAACCGCCCTGGCGCCGGCGGCAACATCGGCGCTGACGCGGTGGCCAAAGCCGCGCCGGATGGCTTCACCATCGGCATTGCCGCCACCGCGACACACGCTGTGAATCCCTGGCTGTACAGCAAGATGCCTTATGACGCGGCCAAGGATTTCGCACCCATCACGCAAATGCTGCGTGTGCCCAATGTGCTGGTGATGAACGCCGAGACAGCGGCGCGTTTGAAAATCAACACCGTGAAAGACTTGATTGCCTACGCCAAAGCCAACCCCGCCAAGCTCAACTATGCCAGCGGCGGCAATGGCAGCGCGGGCCATCTGGCCGGCGAAATGTTCAAGGCCCAGGCCGGCATCTTCGCCGTGCACATCCCCTACAACGGCGGCAACCCGGCGCAGATGGCCCTGCAAGGCGGCCAGGTCGATTTCAATTTTGACAACCTTGCCACAGCGGCGCCCGGCATCAAGTCCGGGAAGCTCAAAGCCGTTGCGGTGACCACGCTGACGCGCTCCCCCGCCCTGCCCGACGTG
>JANMVT010000065.1:0-7768 GCA_031392945.1 Rhodoferax sp.
TACGCGCAGGACCTGGCCAACGCCGAAAAGTTTTTGCGTGGCGACGCCAAAGCGGTGATGAATGCGCTGGAGGCACGCATGATGGCCCATGCCGACAGGCTGGAGTTTGAGCAGGCGGCCGAGCTGCGCAATCAGGTCGCCTCGCTGTCGAACGTGCTGCACCAGCAGTCCGTCGACAACGTGGCGGACCGCGATGTGGACATTTTGGCCGTGAAGGTGCAGGGCGGGCGGGCCTGTGTCAACCTGGCCATGGTGCGTGGTGGGCGGCATCTGGGCGACCGGCCGTATTTCCCGACCCATGTGGAAGACTCGCTGAATTTTGAAGACGATGAGCTGGTGCAAAGCGCCTTGCCAATTGAGGCTCAGGTGCTGGAAGCCTTTGTGGCCCAGCATTACATCGAGGTGGCGGTGCCGCCGTCGTTGGTGACCAGTGAGCCAATTCCCAGGGCGCTGGTCGCCGCGCTGACGCTGCACTCTGGCGTCAAGGTCACTGCGGTTCACCAGCCGCGCGAGCAGCGCCGCATCTGGCTGGAAATGGCGCAAACCAATGCCAATCTGCAACTCGCCCGGCTGTTGTCTGAAGAAGGCTCGCAGCAGGCCCGAACGCGGGCGCTGGCCGATGCGCTGGATCTGGCGCTGGACGACCTGGCCGAGCTGCGGGTGGAGTGTTTTGACATCTCGCACACGGCAGGCGAATCGACCCAGGCCTCCTGCGTCGTGTTTCACCACCACAAGATGCAAAGCGCGGAGTACCGCCGCTACAACATCAATGACATCACGCCGGGCGACGATTACGCCGCGATGCGCCAGGTGCTGATGCGGCGTTATGGCAAGTTGGCGGAGGCCCTGAACGAGGCGAAAACCACGGGCACCCTGCCGGCCGGCACGGGCAGGTTGCCGCACCTGGTGCTGGTGGATGGGGGCAAAGGCCAGGTCTCGATGGCGCGCGAGGTGTTCACCGAACTGGGTCTGGATTTGAACCTGATTGTCGGTGTTGAAAAGGGCGAGGGCCGCAAAGTGGGACTGGAGGAACTGGTGTTTGCCGATGGCCGCGACAAGGTCTATCTGGGCAAAGACTCGGCCGCCCTGATGCTGGTGGCGCAAATCCGCGATGAAGCGCATCGCTTCGCCATCACCGGCATGCGGGCGGCCCGCGCCAAAGTGCGCACGGGATCGAGCCGGCTGGAGGACATTCCCGGCATCGGCCCCAAGCGGCGCGCGAGTTTGTTGCAGCGATTTGGCGGCGTGCGCGGCGTGGGCTTGGCCAGCGCCGAGGATATTGCTGCCGTGGACGGGATTTCCAACGACCTGGCCGAAGAGATTTACAGGGCCTTGCACTGATTGGGTGGCTTGGTCGGGCAAATCTGGCACGCAATTCGGCCGCCTTCAAGGCCAGAAGGCCTGAATGCCATGCCACAATAATGCCATGTTCCTAACCATACCCACGATCATGACCTGGACGCGCATCGTCGCGATTCCGCTGATCATCGGGGTTTTCTACCTGCCACTGGAGCCCGCCACCCGCAATCTCATTGCCACCCTGATGTTCATCGTGTTCGCCTGGACCGACTGGCTTGACGGGTTTCTGGCGCGCCGGCTCAACCAGACCTCGGCTTTCGGCGCGTTTCTGGATCCGGTGGCCGACAAATTCCTGGTCTGCGCCTGTGTGCTGGTGCTGGTGCATCTGCAACGTGCCGACGTGTTTGTGGCCCTCATCATCATCGGCCGCGAGATCGCCATCTCGGCCCTGCGTGAATGGATGGCGCAAATTGGCGCGGCCAAAAGCGTTGCGGTGCACATGATCGGCAAACTCAAAACCGTGGGGCAGATGATCGCCATTCCGTTCCTGCTGTTTGACGGCGTTTTGTTTGGCCTGGTCAACACCCGTGTCTGGGGCACCTGGCTGATCTGGATCGCCGCCGGGCTGACGGTTTGGTCGATGGTGTATTACCTGCAAAAGGCGCTGCCGGAAATCCGGGCACGCGTCAAGAAATGACCGCAGCGCAATGACCTCGGACGATGACAGCGGCTGGATCAAGGCCATGCCGGCCGTCTTTGTGCTGATCTGGAGCACCGGCTTCATCGTCGCGCGCTTCGGCATGCCGCTGTCGCCGCCCATGAAATTTCTGGCCCTGCGCTACGCGCTGTCCATCCTGTGCTTTTTGCCCTGGATCGTGCTGGCCAGGGTAGCCTGGCCGCAAGCACGCGCGCAATGGCTGCACCTGGGTGTCACCGGCATCCTGATGCACGCCTGTTACCTGGGCGGCGTGTGGGCGGCGGTCAAGGCCGGCATGGGCTCGGGGCTGGCGGCGCTGATCGTCGGCTTGCAGCCGGTGCTCACGGCGTTTTGGCTGTCCTCAAGGGGCGGGCGTGTGACGCAACGCCAGTGGCTCGGCCTGGCGCTCGGCTTTGCCGGCCTGGTGATGGTGGTGTCGCGCAAATTCGGCATGGGCGGCGAAGCGAATTGGCTCAACCTCTCGCTGGCGGTCGGCGCCTTGTTTGGCATCACCATTGGCACCCTGTACCAAAAACGCTTTGTCGCGCCGTGCGATGTGCGCACGGCCAACGCGGTGCAACTCGGCGCGGCCTTGTTGGTGACCCTGCCCCTGACCCTGCTTGAGGCCGAACCCATGCAGTGGAACACCGAGCTGGCGGGCGCGATGGCCTGGTCGGTACTGGCGCTGACGCTGGGCGGCAGCTCCCTGTTGTATTTGCTGATCCAGCGCGGCGCGGCGGCCTCGGTTACCAGCCTGATGTACCTGGTGCCGCCGGTGACGGCGGTGATCGCCTGGTTGCTGTTTTCAGAGCCGATTTCAGCGTTGACGATTGCCGGCATTTTGTTGACAGCCTTGGGCGTGGCCCTGGTGGTGAGGCCAGCCAGGCCTGCACCTTAATCCAGTGCCACTTGAGTCCGCGACCGATCCATGTTCCCCGAGTTTTTTTCGTTCCGGCTTGAGCGCGAAGGGGTGTCGCTCAATGGCAAATCGAGCGGGCGGGGCGCGCCTCTGCTGCCACCTCTGCTGCTGTTGCACGGACATCCTCAATCCCATGCGATGTGGCACCGGGTCGCCCCGGCGCTGGCCGGGCGTTTCACCGTGGTGATGATGGACTTGCGCGGTTATGGCGATTCGGGGCGCCCGCCGTCGGACGCGCAACATACGCCGTACTCAAAACGCGAGATGGCGCTGGATGCCATGGCGGTGATGCGGCACCACGGCTTTGAGCGCTTCCAGGTGCTGGCGCATGACCGGGGTGCGCGTGTGGCGCATCGCCTGGCAGCGGATCACCCCGACGCGGTCGAGCGCTTGATGCTGCTCGACATCGCGCCGACTTTGTCGATGTACAACAACACCTCAGAGGCCTTCGCCAAAGCGTACTGGCACTGGTTCTTCCTGATCCAGCCGCCGCCTTTGCCCGAAGCCTTGATCGAGTCCGACCCGGCGCGTTTTGTGCGCAGCGTGATGGGCAAACGCCACGCCGGTCTGGCAGCTTTCGCGCCCCAGGCCTTGGCCGAATACGAGCGCTGCGCGACAATCCCGGGCACGGCACACAGCATTTGCGAGGATTACCGTGCCAGCGCCAGCATCGACCTGGACCACGACCGCGCGGATGTGGCAGCCGGCCGGCAACTGCAGCAGCCCCTGCGCGTGGTGTGGGGCGAGCATGGCGCAGTCGGCCAATGTTTTGATGTGTTGGGCTTGTGGCGCGCGCGGGCGCGGGACGTGAACGGCCGGGCCTTGCCTTGCGGGCACTACATTGCAGAGGAGAATCCAGCGGCCCTGCTGGAACAGGCGTTTCAATTTTTCAGGAGTGAATGACGTGAACCAAGCATCTGGCAAAAAACGCATCGCAGTGATCCCGGGCGACGGCATCGGCAAGGAAACCATGCCCGAGGGCATACGCGCGATGGAAGCGGCAGCGGGCAAATTCGGCATCGACCTGCAATTCGACCATTTTGATTTTTCTAGCTGGGACTATTGCGAGAAACACGGCAAGATGATGCCCGACAACTGGAAGGACCAGATTGGCGGGCACGATGCCATTTACTTCGGCGCTGTGGGCTGGCCTGAAAAAATTCAGGACCATGTGTCATTGTGGGGCTCGCTGCTGCTGTTTCGCCGCGAGTTCGATCAATACGTCAACCTGCGCCCCGCGCGCCTGATGCCCGGCATCATCGCGCCGGTGGTGCGCCGCGACGGCAGCGCACGCCAGCCCGGCGAGATCGATATGTACATCGTGCGCGAAAACACCGAGGGCGAATACTCCAGCATCGGCGGGCGCATGTACCCCGGCACCGAGCGCGAGATCGTCATGCAGGAAACCGTGATGTCGCGCATCGGCGTGGATCGGGTGCTCAAGTTCGCTTTTGAGCTGGCCGCGTCGCGCCCCAAGCAACATTTGACCAGCGCCACCAAATCCAACGGCATCGCCATCACCATGCCGTACTGGGACGAGCGCGTGGTCGAGATGGCCAAGAACTACCCCGGCGTGCGCCTGGACAAGTTCCACATCGACATTCTGACGGCGCATTTTGTACAGCGCCCCGACTTCTTTGACGTGGTGGTCGCCAGCAATCTGTTCGGCGACATTTTGAGCGACCTGGGGCCGGCCTGCACCGGCACCATCGGCATCGCGCCCAGCGCCAATTTGAATCCGGACCGCAAGTTCCCCTCGCTGTTCGAGCCGGTGCATGGCTCCGCGCCAGACATCGCGGGCAAAGGCATCGCCAACCCGATCGGGCAAATCTGGTGCGGCGCCATGATGCTGGAATTTTTGGGCTGCAAGGCTGCGCATGACGCGGTGCTGGCGGCCATCGAAAAGGTGCTTGAGCCCAAAAGCGGGGCGCCGCGCACAGCCGACATCGGCGGCAACGCCGGCACGGCGGACGTCGGCCGGGCCATCGCCAGCGCGATTTAAAGATCGGCGCAGAGCATCTTAGGTGAATTTGTCAAGGCCGGAGTTGGCACTTGATAGGGGTAAGCACGGATGTTGGTTTTTTTCCTCACATCTCTGACAAAAATCTGTTGAACTTCAATCCAGCGTGGTGATAATTCAGTCTAAAATTCGCCCTCGCACCGCTGTAGCGTTGAATGTTGATGCACCTTCGCGTCAGCTTCGGCACCTCGGGCCGCAGACAAGGTCGCTTTGAAACTTGCCATTCCCCCCTGGTTCAAAAAACCTGCCAGAAAGCGAGTCGCAAAGTGATGATAATTTTTTGTCGAAACATGTCCGTTAACGCTTCTTCCTTACAAGGGGTTCTTTGTGAATAAAACCGAACTGATCGAGCATATTGCCAAACACGCCGATATTTCCAAGGCGGCCGCGACGCGGGCGCTGGAGTCCACCATCGGCGCCGTCAAAACGACGCTGAAAAAAGGCGGCTCCGTGTCGTTGGTGGGTTTTGGCACCTTCGCGGTCGGCAAACGCGCCGCCAGGGTGGGGCGCAATCCGCGCACCGGTGTTGCGATTAAAATCAAGTCAGCCAAGGTGCCCAAGTTCCGTCCGGGCAAGGCCTTGAAAGAGGCCTTGAACTGACAGGATGCTGATTTGGCCACCTTTGGGTGATTAGCTCAGTTGGTAGAGCGGCGCCTTTACACGGCGTAGGTCGGCGGTTCGAGCCCGTCATCACCCACCACCCAGGCAAAGGCGAACCTCAAGGTTCGCCTTTTTTGTGGTGGCGCGAATTGTTGTCGTCTGATTTGTCGTTAAGCGCAAAGGTAATCCATGTTCGATTTCGTACGCAAGCACACCAAAATAATGATGTTTTTGATGTTCTTGCTGATCATCCCCTCGTTCGTCCTGTTTGGCATCGACAAATTCAACCGCCTGGGCGACAAGGGCGAAACCGTGGCGCGTGTCAGCGGCCATGACATCACCCAGGCCGAATGGGATTTTGCGCACAAGGCCGAGGTCAGCCGAATCTTGGGCCGCGCGCCCAACATCGACCCCAAGCTGCTGGATTCCGCCGAGGCGCGTTATGCCTCGCTGGAGCGCCTGGTGCGCGAGCGGGTGATGGGCGAGGCGGCGGACAAATTGAAGCTGCAGACCGGCGACGCCCGTCTGGCCCGTGAGTTGCAGCAAAACGAAACCATCGCTGCGCTGCGCCGCCCCGATGGCACGTTGGACATGGACCGGTACCGGCAATTGGCGGCCAGCCAGGGCCTGACGCCCGAAGGTTTTGAGGCCCGCGTGCGCAGGGACATCTCGGTGATGCAGGTAGAGAGCGGCATCACCGGCACGGGTTTCGCAGCACCCGCCCAGGCAGGTGTGTCGCTGAACGCGTTCTTCGAGAAACGCGACCTGCAATTCGCGCGTTTTTCGCCCGCCGATTTCGCCGCCAAAGTGGCACCCACCGATGCCGAGCTGGAAGCCTATTACAAGGACAACCTGGCCTCGTTCAAGGCGGCCGAGTCGGCCAACATCGAGTACCTTGTGCTCGATCTGGAAACCGTCAAAAAGTCGATCAACATCAATGAGGCGGATCTCAAATCTTATTACGAGCAAAACCAGGAGCGCTTGAGCGGGGCCCAGGAGCGCCGCGCCAGCCACATTCTGATCAACGCGCCCAAGACTGCGCCTGCGGCCGAGCGCGACAAGGCCAAGGCGCGCGCGCAGGAATTGCTCGCCCAGGTGCGCAAGGCGCCGACCAGTTTCGCAGATGTCGCCAAAAAGAATTCGCAGGACACGGGCTCTGCGCCCAACGGCGGCGATCTTGACTTTTTTGGCCGGGGGGCCATGGTCAAACCTTTTGAAGACGCAGCGTTCGCCCTGAAAAAGGGCGACATCAGCGATGTGGTCGAGTCTGATTTTGGCTACCACATCATCTTGCTCACCGACATCAAGGAGCCCAAACAAAAGAGTTTTGAGGAATTGCGCGCGGGCATCGAATCCGATTTGAAAGCGCAGCAGGCCAAGGTCAAATTCGCCGAAACAGCCGAGGTTTTTACCAACGGCGTGTACGAGCAGTCAGACAGCCTCAAACCCGTGGCCGACAAGCTCAAACTGGAGATCAAGACCCAAACTGCCTTGACGCGCCAGGCGCCGCCGGGCGCCAAAGGCCTGTTGGCCAACCCCAAGTTGCTGGCTGCCATTTTTGGCGCGGATTCGATTGACAAAAAGCGCAACACCGAGGCCGTCGAGACCGGGGCCAACCAGCTGGTGTCGGCCCGTGTCACCCAATACACCGCCGCGCGCACCTTGCCGTTGGCTGATGTGCGCAGCGCTGTGCGCGACGCCCTGGTGGCCAAACGCAGCCTGGAATTGGCGAAAAAAGACGGCGCTGAAAAATTAGCGACCTGGAAAGCCAACCCGTCGGCGGCCACGTTCGCGCCGGCCACCGTGGCCTCACGCGACCAGCCGCAGAACGTCCCGCCCCAGGTGCTGGACGCTGCCCTGCGTGCCGACGGCAGCGCCTTGCCGGCCTGGTTGGGTGTTGACCTGGGCGCCCAGGGCTATGCCGTGGTCCGGGTCAACGCCGTGGTGGCCCGCCCGGCGCCCCCAGAGGGCCTGGCCAAACAAGAGCAGGCCCAGTACGCGCAAGGCTGGAGCCAAGCCGAGAATCTGGCCTATTACAATGGCCTGAAAGAGCGTTTCAAGGCCCAGATTCTGGCGCCCAAACCCGTGCGCGCTGCGCTGGACGCTTTGGCCGCCACCGGCCAATGAGCAACGACCCGTTATAATGGCAGACATGTGGTGGCTGTAGCTCAGTTGGTAGAGTCCAGGATTGTGATTCCTGTTGTCGTGGGTTCGAGCCCCATCAGCCACCCCA
>JANMVT010000071.1:0-25815 GCA_031392945.1 Rhodoferax sp.
GGCTGCCGGGATAGCCGAAATGTTTGACGTTGTCGGCCTCGTCGGGCACCTCGAACGTGCTGCCGTCCATGGCGACCAGGCGCAGACCGGCGTAGAACGCCTCGGGGTGCCGGCGTTCATCGGCCAGCGGCACGCAGGCGCTGCGCATCAGGCTGGCCAGCGGCGGCGCGCCGATCTTCTGGCGCAGCTCGCTGATGGAGGACTTGGCCACGCGCTGGGGCTCGGCCGCACCAGCGGCCCAGGCCAAGCCCTGTGCCACCGCAGCGAACACTTCTTCGTAGGCGGCCTCCGGGTACAGACTCAGCGCCATACAGTAGTAGGCCCCGGCAACGGCGGGAAAGCGTCGGATGCGCTGACTGTTGCGCCCATGTTCGTCGAGCGCGGCATGGACCGTCTCGGCGGGGAACACCCGCGCCAGCAAACTGGCGCTCAAGTAGTCGCTCAGCCGGGCTCCTTCGCCCAACACTGCTTTGGTTCTTGCCATGGCCGCTGCGTTGTGGGAATGGGCGGATTGTGACAGGAAAGCTTCCAACCGAACAGTATTGGGTCAGGTCTCCCATTTCCCATAAACTTGAGGTCACGCCTTATATCGCAACACTGTGAGCGCCAGAAGCCCAGCCTTGACCATGCGATATTGCGCCCGCAGCCCATATGGACAAAGCGTACCAAACTCTCAAATTCATAGTAACTTCCTCCTTGAACTTTCCTTGTCCGCTTCTCGCGCGGCCTGCATGGGCAATCGCGCCATCCGGGCTTGTGGGGCGGCAGCAAGAACTTACGCTGCGCGGGGGCAAGGCTTGCGAATCAACGCGGCGCTCAGCGTTTGAAATTGAATGCTATATTATTGGTAGCTAATTATCTATATTCCACGAGGCAGATCGCCACGTTTTGTTGGAAGAATGCGAAGAAACATTGATAGCGATGAACGGCAAGACTTGAGCCCATGCCACAGTCTTGCCAAGCGCTCATTCAATCGGGACAGACCGGTCAAGGGTCAAGTCTGCGACCGCTTCTTGATGCTGATCTGCTTGGGCTTGGCGCGTTTGACTTCGCCGCCGGCCGTCAGGCGCTGGTTGCCCAAGACGCGCAGGGTTTTGACTTCGGGGCGCTGGCCGCCGCGTTTGCTGTACTTGAGCACCTTGAAATCGCGCGGGCCCGGCATGCGGTCTTCGTCGGCGGCGGCGCGCTCTTTTTCAGGTTTGGGGCGCCACAACACCAAGAGCTTGCCGATATGCTGGATCGGTGCCGCGCTGAGCTCGTCAGCCAGGGTTTGGAACATGGCTTCACGGGCGGCGCGGTCATCCGAGAAGACCCGTACCTTGATCAGGCCGTGGGCATTCAGGGCCTGGCTGGTTTCTTTTTTGACGGCATCGGTCAGGCCGTCGCCGCCCACCATCACGACCGGGTCAAGGTGATGGGCTTCGGCTCTGTGCTCTTTGCGCTGGGCGGGGGTCAGTTGGATAAGGGGCATCCCTGTATTATCGGCGACGATGGCAAACCCACAAGATAAAGCTCCGCACAAGACCACTGCCAAGAACGCTGCCAAAACCAAGGGCAGCAAAGTCAACCGCGCGTGGATCAACGACCACGTCAACGACCCCTACGTCAAACTCGCCAAAAACGAGGGCTACCGCGCCCGCGCCGCCTACAAACTCAAGGAAATCGACGAGAGTTTCAAACTGATCAAGCCAGGCCATCTCGTGGTGGACTTGGGTTCGACGCCAGGCGCCTGGAGCCAGTACCTGCAGCGCAAGATGGGCGGCAAATCGACCGCCAACGCGGGCGTGGCCGTGGGCGACTTGAATGGCTGCATCATCGCGCTGGACTTGTTGCCGATGGACCCGGTGGAGGGCGTGGTCTTCATCCTGGGCGACATCCGCGAAGACGACGTACTGGCGCGTCTGAGCGCCGAGATGGCAGGCCGGCTGGCCGATGTGGTGGTGTCCGACATGGCGCCCAACCTTTCGGGCATTCACTCGGCCGATGCGGCGCGGGTCGAGCACCTGATCGAGCTGGCCATCGACTTTTGCCAGCAGCACATGAAACCCCAGGGCACCCTGGTGGCCAAGGTGTTCCATGGCAGCGGTTATGACGACCTGGTGAAAATGTTCAAGCGCAATTTTTCCGTGGTCAAACCGGTCAAACCCAAGGCGTCACGTGACAAATCGACCGAAACCTTTCTGGTGGGCATCGGCCTCAAAATCCCGCTCTGAGTGGACGCTGGAGAGCCCCTGGTTGGGCGTTGAATAGGCGCGTCGGCTTCACCCAAGCGTCAATTTGTGTAAAAACACGCGGAATCCCTTGCTGCAAACAAGGCTGATAGCGCGAAAACCCCGCATGGCGCGCCTTGAAAAGCCTAAAATGAGACACATGTACGGCTCGCACCGTCCCGGTTTCATCATTCGTTCATTTATCTGCGCCCGCACTGGAGCCCCGTTTGAATAATCAGTGGTTTTCTAAAATTGCCGTCTGGATGGTGATCGCCCTCGTGCTGTTCACCGTTTTCAAACAATTCGACACCCGCAGCGCGGCAGGCGCGGGCTACATCGGTTATTCCGATTTCCTGGAAGAAGTGCGCGGCAAACGCATCAAGAGCGCCATCATCCAGGAAGGCCAGGGCGGCACGGAGATCGTTGCCGTCACCACCGATGACCGCAAAGTCCGAATCACGGCGACTTACCTGGACCGTGGCCTGGTCGGCGACCTGATCGCCAACGGCGTCAAGTTCGATGTCAAAGCGCGCGAAGAGAGCTCACTCCTGATGACCCTGCTGGTTAGCTGGGGGCCGATGCTGCTCTTGATCGGGGTCTGGGTTTACTTCATGCGCCAGATGCAGGGCGGCGGCAAGGGCGGGGCCTTCAGCTTTGGCAAAAGCAAGGCCCGCATGCTCGACGAAAACACCAACCAGGTCACGTTTGCCGACGTGGCCGGTTGCGACGAGGCCAAGGAAGAAGTCAAAGAGGTGGTTGACTTTTTGAAAGACCCGGCCAAGTTCCAGAAACTCGGCGGGCGCATTCCACGCGGTTTGTTGCTGGTCGGGCCCCCGGGCACTGGCAAAACCCTGCTGGCCAAAGGCATCGCTGGTGAGGCCAAAGTGCCGTTCTTCTCGATTTCCGGCTCGGACTTCGTTGAAATGTTCGTCGGCGTGGGCGCGGCCCGCGTGCGCGACATGTTCGACAACGCCAAGAAAAACGCGCCTTGCATCATCTTCATTGACGAAATTGACGCGGTGGGCCGCCAGCGCGGAGCCGGCCTGGGCGGCGGCAACGACGAGCGCGAACAAACCCTGAACCAGATGCTCGTCGAGATGGACGGTTTTGAGACCAATGTCGGCGTGATCGTGGTCGCGGCGACCAACCGGCCCGACATTCTGGACTCGGCCCTGTTGCGCCCCGGTCGTTTTGACCGTCAGGTTTACGTGACCCTGCCCGACATCCGTGGCCGTGAGCAAATTCTGAACGTGCACATGCGCAAAGTGCCATTGGGCCAGGACGTCAACGCCGGCGTGATCGCCCGGGGCACGCCCGGCATGAGCGGCGCTGACCTGGCCAACCTGTGCAACGAAGCCGCCTTGATGGCCGCGCGCCGCAACGCCCGTGTGGTCGAGATGGTCGACTTCGAAAAGGCCAAAGACAAAATCCTGATGGGCCCCGAGCGCAAAAGCATGGTCATGCCCGAGGAAGAACGCCGCAACACGGCCTACCACGAGTCCGGCCACGCCTTGATCGGCAAACTGCTCCCAAAGTGCGACCCGGTGCACAAAGTCACGGTCATCCCCCGTGGCCGCGCTTTGGGCGTGACCATGAGCCTGCCCGCGCAAGACCGCTACAGCTACGACAGCGAATACATGTTGAGCCAGATCAGCATGCTGTTTGGCGGACGCATCGCCGAAGAGGTCTTCATGAAGCAGATGACCACCGGCGCCAGCAATGACTTTGAACGCGCCACGCAAATCGCCCGCGACATGGTCACGCGTTACGGAATGACCGACGCCCTGGGCCCGATGGTCTATGCCGAAAACGAAGGCGAAGTGTTCCTGGGCCGCTCCGTCACCAAGACCACCAACATGAGCGAGCAGACCATGCAAAAGGTCGATGGCGAAGTGCGCCGCATCATTGACCAGCAGTACGCCCAGGCGCGCAAGCTGATCGAAGACAACAAAGACAAAATACACGCCATGGCCCGCGCCTTGCTGGAATGGGAAACCATCGACAGCGACCAGATCGACGACATCATGGCCGGCAAAGAGCCGCGCCCGCCCAAAGACTGGACGCCGCGCATTCCGCCCGCGCCCGACAGCGGCCCGGCTGGCGGCACGCCTGCCGCCAATCCCGCCAACCCGGCGCCTGCGCCGACAACGGCTTGAGTGTTGTCGTCCATATCAAATCAAAAAGGGGCTTCGCGCCCCTTTTTTTTCTGATCCGGGGCCAAGTTCCCAGTTTGCGGCCTGACAATTCCCTTTTCAGCTTGCAAATGATGATCTGGCAAACCTCGCGCTTCTTGATTGACCTGACGAAACCCAAAGTCATGGGCATCGTCAACGTCACACCGGATTCGTTCTTCGACGGCGGCGAGCACGCGTCCACCAAGGCGGCGCTGAAACATTGCGAGAAACTGGTCCATGACGGGGCGGACATCCTTGACATTGGCGGCGAGTCGTCGCGGCCCGGCGCCGCACCGCTGGCGCTGCAAGACGAACTCGCGCGGGTGTTGCCGGTGGCCACCGAGGCGGTCAAGCT
Organism: Rhodoferax sp.; assembly: GCA_031392945.1. GTDB lineage: Bacteria > Pseudomonadota > Gammaproteobacteria > Burkholderiales > Burkholderiaceae_C > JANYCG01. Next base: position 4,740 of record JANMVT010000071.1, read on the forward strand.
CGGCGTGCCGGTTTCCGTGGACACCTACAAGCCCGAGGTGATGCAGGCGGTGCTGGACTTGGGCGCTGACATCATCAACGACATTTACGCCCTGCGCTGGCGCGGCGCCGATGCACAAGCCCAAGCCGGCCAGGCTCTGGACAGCCCGCCGGCTGCCATGCAACTGCTGGCGCGCCACCCAAATTGCGGCGTCTGCATCATGCACATGCACCGCGACCCGCAGACCATGCAGGCAGCGCCGATGGAGGGTGACGTGATTCCCAATATACTATTATTTTGGGAGCAGGCTATGCATAACCTGCGAAGGCTAGGGGTCGAAAAGTCCAGAATTTTGCTTGATCCGGGCATTGGATTCGGAAAAACCGTCAAACAGAACTTCGCACTGCTGGCGCGGCAAAAAGAGCTGCTGGCAGCGGGCTACCCGCTGCTGGTGGGCTGGTCCAGAAAATCGTCTCTGGCCCTGGCCACCAGCGCCTCGCTGTCCACCATCGCCAAGCTGGATGTCCGCGACCGCCTGGTACCCAGCGTGGCGGCGGCATTGCTGGCGGTGGAACGCGGCGCCAGTGTGGTGCGCGTGCATGACGTGCGCGAGACGGTGCAGGCCTTGAAGGTGCTGGATGCGATCCTTCAATAGCTATAAAATAACTAGCTGACTAAGCAATATGGACGAGGGTAAAACCCAAAAATGACTAGAAAATACTTTGGCACAGACGGAATTCGCGGCACCGTGGGCCAGGCGCCGATCACACCGGACTTTGTGCTGCGGCTGGCGCATGCGGTGGGGCGGGTGCTCAAGCGCACAGAATCACGCCCGACGGTCCTGATCGGCAAAGACACCCGCATTTCGGGCTACATGCTGGAGAGTGCGCTGGAAAGCGGCTTCAACTCTGCCGGTGTGGATGTGGTGCTGCTTGGGCCGCTGCCCACGCCTGGCGTGGCTTATTTGACGCGGGCGCAACGCGCCTCGCTGGGTGTGGTGATCAGCGCCAGCCACAACCCGTTTGACGACAACGGCATCAAGTTTTTCAGCGCACAAGGCAGCAAACTGCCCGATGCCTGGGAGATCGCCGTCGAAGCTGCCTTGGACGAGCCGCCGGTCTGGGCCGACTCGGCGACCCTGGGCCGCGCGCGCCGCCTTGACGACGCGCCGGGGCGCTACATCGAATTCTGCAAAAGCACCTTCGCCAATGACCTGACCCTCAAGGGCATGAAGATCGTCGTCGATGGGGCGCATGGCGCGGCCTACCAGGTGGCACCCAAGGTGTTCCACGAACTGGGCGCCGAGGTGATCGCCATTGGCTGCGCGCCCGACGGCCTGAACATCAACCTCGATGTTGGCGCAACCCACCCCGAGGCCCTGGTCGCCGCCGTCAAGGCCCATGGCGCGCACTATGGCATTGCGCTGGACGGCGACGCCGACCGCCTGCAACTGGTCGACGCGGATGGACGCCTGTTCAATGGCGACGAAATCCTGTACCTGATGGTCAAGGAGCGCCTGTCGCGCGGCGGCGCTAACGCCAGCCAACGCGCCGGCGACGCGGTGCCAGGCGTGGTGGGAACACTCATGACCAATATGGCAGTGGAACTGGCCTTGAAGGCCAGAGGCGTCGCCTTGGTGCGCGCCAAGGTCGGCGACCGTTATGTGCTTGAAGAGTTGGAGCAGCGCGGCTGGCTGCTGGGCGGGGAAGGCTCGGGCCACTTGCTGGCGCTGGACAAACACACCACGGGCGACGGCCTGGTGTCGGCCCTCCAGGTGTTGCAGGCCTGCCTGCGCAGCGGCCAGACGCTGGCCGAGATGCTGGCCGATGTCTCGCTGTTCCCGCAAATCCTCATCAATGTCCGGCTGAAACAGGGGCAGGACTGGAAGGCCAACACCGCTCTGGCCGCGCAGACCAAATCGGTGGAAGCCGAACTTGGCGACAGCGGGCGCGTGCTGATCCGCGCCAGCGGCACCGAGCCCCTGGTGCGCGTGATGGTGGAGGCGCGTGACGCGGCGCAGGCCCGGGCCTGCGCCCAGCGCATCGCCGATTGCCTGGCGGTTTGAGCGCGGCATCGCCCGCACGGCACAAGGTCTGGCAATCGAAGCAATGAGCGCGGCCCCCTCCATCTGGCACAGTTTGCGCCACCTGCAGTTCAGAAGCCTGTGGGCCAGCGGTGGCGTCTATTTCATCGGCAACGCCATGCAGACCATGGCGGCGTCGTGGATGATGGTGCAGATATCTGGCTCGTCGTTTCTGGCTGCCCTGGTGCAGACGGCGGTGTTTTTTCCGATGTTTTTGTTGTCCCTGCCGGCCGGCGTGTGGGCGGACATCACCGACCGGCACCGCCTGATTTTGGCAGCCTTGTGCGTCCAGATCGCGGCGGGCGCGTTGTTGACGGTATTGATGCTGTCGGGTGTCGGCGGGCCGGGCACTTTGCTGTTCATGATATTTGTCTGCGGCAGCTGCACCGCCCTGTTGTCGCCCGCCTGGAACTCGACCGTGATCGACTCCGTGCCGCGTGATGAATTGCATCAGGCCATCACGGTGATTTCCATCGCCTACAACGCCGCGCGCGCGGTCGGCCCGGCTTTGGCGGGCCTGGTGTTCGCGCTCTTGGGCGGGGCCTGGAATTTCGCGCTGGCGGTGGCCAGCACGGTGGCCATGATGCTGGTGATCCGGCGCAACCCGCCCAAACCGCATCCGCCGTCGCGCTTGCCCGCCGAACGCCTGTGGGGCGGCATGCAGAGCGCGCTGCGCTTCGCGCGCCATTCGCACACGGTGTTGGCGCAACTGGTGCGCACGGTTGCTTTCAGCGCGGCGGGCTCGGCCCTGTGGGCGCTGCTGCCGGCCATCGGCAAGCAGCAGCTTGGGCTTGAGGCGGCCGGGTTCGGCCTGTTGATGGGTTGTCTGGGCGGCGGTGCGGTTTGCATCGGTTTTTTCATTGTCAGGCTGCGCGTGGTGTATGGCCTGGAGCCGCTGGTGAAGGCGGCCTGCGTGGTCTACGGGCTGATGATGCTGGTGGCGGCCTTCTCGCGCTGGCATTGGCCGGTATACCCGGCACTGGTGGTGGCCGGCGCGGCGTGGATGGCGGCGATGTCGACCTTCAACACGGCCACCCAGACCAGCGTGCCGCCTTGGGTGCGCGCGCGGGCCGTGGCCATGCACACCGTCAGCGCCTTGGGTTCGTTTGCGCTGGGATCGGCATTTTGGGGCGCGATGGCGGACTTGGCCGGGCTGCCGTTCGCCTTGTGCGCCGCCGCCGCAGGCATGTTTGGCGGCCTGTTGCTGGCAAAGCCCTTCGCCTTGCGCATGGGCGACGAACAGGACGTGACCCAGGCCGTGCCCTGGGAGGAGTTGTTCATCATCAACGAACCGTCGCCCGAGGCCGGCCCGGTTGCGGTGGAGATGGGTTACCGCATCCAGGTAGAAGACCGGGCCGCTTTCCTGGAGAGCATCAGCCACCTGCGTGCGCCGCGCCGACGCGATGGCGCGACCTTCTGGCGCGTTTACAGCGATCTGGCCGACCCGACCCGGTTTGTCGAGCGCTTCATCGTGAGTTCATGGGCCGACTATTTGCACCAGCGCGCCAGGGCGACGCTGGCGGACCAGGAACTGGATTCCCACGTGCGCGTGTTCCAGGTCGAGGGTGTGCCGGTCACCATGACCCATTATTTGGCCGAGCGCTGATCCGCCAGGACGCCTCGCCGCTATTTCCAGGCAAAGGCGGGTTGCTCGAAATGGGCGACCCGGGTGCTCAAACCGCGCAGGCAGACCTCGCGAAACTGGTAGAGGATGGCGGCGGTCGGCGCGGCGATCCAGCTATTGCCCACCGGCATGCGAAGCACCGGGTGTGCACTGCCTTCCACCGCCTCCAGCAGGGGCGAGTCTTCGCGCTCGAATTCAGTCAAGACGATGCGGTGGATGCTTTGCACTTCGCCGGGATTGGGCGCAATGTCGCGCGCGGCACCAGCCCAAATGACCACGGGGCTGATGGCAAATCCGGATCGGGTGACGAAATCATCCAGCCTGCCGATGACCGCAGTGCCCGGCAGGTGCAAGCCGACCTCTTCAGAAAGCTCGCGCAAGGCGGCCTGTTCGGCGCTTTCGCCCGCGTCGATGCGCCCGCCCGGCAAAGCCCATTGTCCGGCGTGTTTGCGCAATTTCGCCGAGCGGCGCGTCAGGATCAGTGCTGCGTGGGTGCTCCAAAGCGTGTGTACGGACATGCCGGGTAAATCAGGGCCGAAACCGGCGTCTGTCACCGCCAGCGCGACGGCGGCGGCATGTTGCCCATCACTGGCCAGTTGCTGGGGTTTGAAACGGCTCAGATGCGCTTCAATGCGCGATTTGAGCCGTTGGTCACGCCGCATGCCGTCCGCCCAAAGCCCTCACCATGTGTTGCGCAATTCGCGCAGCTTCATGAACACCGTTTTGGCATCAGGCTGATCGGCAAGATCTGGAAAACTTTCGCGCAATTTCGCGATGACCTCAGCGCTGGCCAGACGGAAAAAGGTGTTGTACTGCTTTTCGTCTTTCAAGGTCGCAACCAACGAGTTTGCAGGTTCATGGCCCGCCACGCGGGGCAACAGCGCAGTCGCGGCGGCATTGCCAGGCTCGCGGTCCAGGGTGAACTTCAAGTTGTTCTCAATGTAGTCGTGGCCCGGATAGACCAGGGTGTTGCCGGGCAGTTTGGCCAGCTGGCCGACGAACGTGGCGAACATCTCATGCACGTCGCCGCCATTGTGAACGTTGCCAGCGCCGGCGTTGAACAGCGTGTCCCCAGAGAACAGCGCTGGCTGCTCGGTGTGGGACAGCAGGCAGATGTGGCACAGCGTGTGGCCGGGTGTGTCCAGGCATTCGAGCTCCACGGTCTTGCCGACCTTGATGATGTCGCCGGCTTTCACGCCTCGATCCATGCCTGCGATTTTTCCGCCCGCCTTGTGGTGCGCAACCAGCTTGGCGCCAGTGGCCGCCACAACGGCGGCGTTGCCGCCGGTGTGGTCGTGATGCTCATGGGTATTGAGGATTTGCGTGATCTGCCAGCCTTTGACCTTGGCGGTGTTCAGGGTTTTTTCATGGTCCAGCGGGTCGATGGCCAGGGCTTCGCCGGTCTCGGGGCAAGCGATCAGATAGTTGAAGTTGCGGTAAGAGTTGCCCGTCCAGATGCGTTCGACGATCATGGTCATTGCCGCATGGGCGGCCCCTAAGATTGAATAGAGGTGATCTTAGCGCCTGTGAGTTTTTCTTGCGCGTTGACCAGGGCTGGCACATACTTTTTGCCGTAGCCCAGGTTGGACGCCGTGGCCAGGGTTTGATGCACGGCCTCACCCACGTACGAGGGCACGTTCACCATCTCGGCCAGGTGGGTGTAATAACGCAGGTCTTTGCGGGCGTTGTCCAGTTCGAATTTGAGCCCGTCGTAGCTGCCGTTCAGGGTTTTGGCCATGGCCTGGAAGATGCCGGAGTTCACCGCGCCCGCCGATATCACATTGACCAGTTGCTGTACCTCGATGCCCGCCTTGGCGCCGACCGCAAAGGCCTCTGCCGTGGCGGTGGCGATGGCTTGCGCCACAAAATTGTTGAGCAGCTTGATGATGTGGCCAGAGCCCGGCCCACCCACATGGAAGACGTTTTCACAATAGGCCGCAAGGACTGGTTTGACCAAGGCGAACATCTCGGGTGTGGCGCCGACCATGGTGTTGAGTTTCCCCAGTTCGGCTTCGACCGGGGTGCGGGCCAAGGGCGCATCCACAAAGGTCGCGCCGTGGCGTGCGCAAAGCGCGGCCAGGCGCTGGGTCGATTCGGGCTCGCTGGTGGAGCAGTCGACCACGACCAGGCCTTTGCGCGCTTTTGACAAGACGCCCCCAGGCCCGGACAAGGCGGCTTCGACCTGGGGCGAGCCGGTCACGCAGAGCAATACCGCGTCACAGCCGCCCAGTTCGGCAGCGCTGCTGGCCAGCTTGGCGCCTGAAGCCAGCAAATCCGCAACGCCCTCCCGGTTTTTATGCACGGTGAGGGTGACAACGAAACCTTTGGCGAGCAAATTTTTGGCGATGCCGTGGCCCATGAGGCCAGACGCGCCGATGAAACCGATGTGTTGCATGATGGTCTTCTCCGAAAGCGGCTTGTTATTCCTTCACCGACCCGGTCATGCCCGACACGTAGTACTCGACGAAGAACGAGTAGATGAAGGCCACCGGGAGCGAGCCAAACAAGGCCCCGGCCATCAAGCTGCCCCAGTGGTACACGTCGCCCTCGACCAGCTCTGTCACCACGCCGACCGGCAGCGTCTTGATTTCACTCGACGAAACGAAAGTCAGGGCGTAGATGAACTCATTCCAGGACAGGGTGAAGGCGAAAATGCCTGCCGAAATCAGGCCTGGCACGGCCAGCGGCAACACGATTTTGACAAGGATTTGCCAGCGGCTCGCGCCGTCGATCAAGGCGCATTCTTCCAGTTCAAACGGGATCGTGCGGAAGTAACCCATCAGCAGCCAGGTGCAAAACGGAATCAGGAAAGTAGGATAGGTCAGGATCAGGGCCAGGCGCGTGTCGAACAGGCCCAACTCAAACACCACTGACGACAACGGAATGAAGAGGATCGACGGCGGCACCAGATAGGCTAGAAAAATAGCCAGGCCGGTCTGTTTGGCCCCCGAAAAACGCAGCCGCTCGATGGCGTAGGCCGCCAGGACTGACGCGGCGAGCGAGAAGAAGGTGGACACAACGGACACTAATACAGTGTTCCACATCCATTGCGGGTAAGCCGTGTCAAACAGGAGCTTCTTCACGTGGGCCAGGGTGGGCGCGATGATCCAGAACGGGTTGCCGTCGCGCGACAGCAACTCGTTGTTGGGTTTGAAGGCAGTGATTGCCATCCAATAGAACGGGAACAGGAGCACGAACAGGAAAATACACAGCGGCAAATAGGTCGTGGCCAGCTTGCGTGGCGTCGAGTCCAGAAATCCCATGCCGACGGTGTCGGTGGTGTCAACGGAACTCATTTGTCGGCCCCGCCTTGTTGCCATGCCCGGCGCTGCAGGCCAAAGTAACTGAACATGATGGCCGCCAGCAGGAAAGGCACCATGGCAATCGAAATTGCAGCGCCTTCGCCCAGTGCGCCACCCGAAATTGCACGCTGGAACGACAGTGTCGCCATGAGGTGTGTGGCATTGAGCGGGCCGCCGCGCGTGATGACATAGATGAGTTGAAAATCGGTGAACGTGAACAGCACTGAAAACGTCATCACCACGGCGATGATGGGCGTCAGCAGGGGCAGGGTGACATGGCGGAACTGCTGCCAGGGGGTTGCACCGTCAATTGCCGAGGCCTCGTAATACGAGGGCGAAATTGTCTGCAATCCTGCAAGCAGGGTGATGGCCACAAAGGGCACGCCGCGCCAGACGTTGGCTGCAATCACCGAGAAGCGGGCGTTCCAGGGGCTGCCCAGAAAATCGATGTATTGGTTGATGACGCCGGTCTTCACCAGCACCCAGCTGATGATGGAAAACTGCGCGTCAAACAGCCACCAGAAGGCGATGGCCGACAGGGCCGTTGGCACGATGTAGGGCAACAGGATCACCGCGCGGAAGAAGGTCTTGAAGCGGATGTTCTTGTTCAGCAGCAAGGCCAGGTACAGTCCAAGGAAGAACTTAAGGACGCTGGCGATGGTGGTGTAGAACAGCGTGTTGAACAGCGCTAGCTGGGTGACGCTGTCCGTGGCCAGATAGATGTAATTCTCAAACCCGACCCAAACCCCCGGACGGCCGACTTTGGCATCCGTGAAACCCAGCCAGACGCCCAAGCCGAGCGGGTAGGTGAGAAACAGCAGCAGCAAGACCGCTGCGGGCAGCATGAAGATGAAGCCCAGCACGTTGCGGCTGTCCTGTAATTTTTCGAGCATCTTCACCTTTGATTGAGTATCGTCGCCCTTTCAAGCAGCCGCCGCGGAACCGGCTCAGCTGGGCCGCCAGCGGCGCCCTTTGAGGGCGAAGCGCCAAAGGGGTTTCGGTGTTGGGCTATACCTTGTAATAACGCTCGGCGCGTTTTTGGGCCCGCTCAGCCGCTTCTTTCGGTGTTTTGGCGCCGCTGGCCGCTTCCGCAACCATGTTCACCACAATAAAATCTGCAGCGGCACCGGCAGACGCGTACCCCAGCTTGCCCGCATAACCAGCCGGACGCAGGTTCTTGACGCAATCGCGGTACGGTGTATGTTTGGGGTCTGAAGTCCAGATTGCCGAATTGGCATAGGTGGCGAGGGGCGGTGCGATGTAACCGCCTGCCGCAGTCAGCCATGGGTCAAACTGCTCCTGTTCCATCATGAAACGCAGGAACTCCTTGGCGGCCTGCGGGTACTTGGTGTATTTCATGATCATCTGGTTGAAAAACAGATGTGACTCGGTCGGCACGCCCACCGGGCCGACCGGGTACTGGGCATGCTGGATGTCTTCCTTCAAGGCTTTGACCTTTTCATCGGTCGCCGTCTTTGTGGCGTAGTAGATCGAGATGCCGTTGTTAGTCAGGCTGATCTGGCTGTCCAGAAACGCCTTGTTGTTGTTCGGGTCGAGCCAGGACAAGGTGCCGGGAATAAACGTGGCGTACATCTCCTTGGCATATTCCAGCGCCTTGATGGTTTCTGGGCTGTCGATCACCACCTTGTTGTCCTTGTCAACCAGCTTGCCGCCGTGGGACCACATCAACCAGTTGGTCCAAAGGCCGTCGCCAGTGGCATTGCCCAGCGCGAAGCCGCAGGGTGTGCCCTTGGCATGCAAGGCCTTGCACAGCGCCAGAAAACTGGTGGTGTCTTTGGGAAAGGTGTCGAACCCTGCGGCTTTGACCATGCTTTGACGGTATACCAGCATGGCCCCGGCGGCGCCAAGCGCGATGCCGATCCATTTCTTGCCATCCGGGCGCAAATAAGCTTCACAGGCCGGGTACCAGCCGCCGTATTTTTTGCCGAGGTAGGTAGCCAGATCGGTCACATCGAGCAGCTTTTCGGGGTAAAGATTGGCATCGTCATTGGTCGACAAAATGATGTCGGGGCCTGCGCCGGTGTTGGCGGCCACGGCGGCCTTGGGGCGCACGTCTTCCCAGCCCTCGTTGTCAACCCGGACTTCAATACCCGTCTTTTCTGTGAACTTCTTGACATTGAGCATGTAGGCGTCGATGTCGCCCTGCACAAACCGGCTCCAGCGCAACACGCGCAATTTGGCGCCTTTTTCGGGTTTGAAGGACATGGCCTGGGCATGCACTGCGGGCGCCCAGACGGCGGCCGTGGCGCCGAGCGTGGCTACGGTGGCGATGCCGGCCGAGCCTTCGAGAAATTTGCGGCGATTGAATTCAGTCATGGGCAGTCTCCTTGTTGTGAACGCGAAAGTGGAAATCAAACAGTTTTGGAAAAATCGATGAAGCGCCTGGCTCAGGCCGCCAGCCGCTGGCCGGTGTCAGCGTCAAACAAATGTGAGCGTTGCGGGTCTGGCAACAGATGGATGGTGGTTCCGGGAGCGAAATCGTACCGCTCGCGAAACACCGCAGAAAGCTCAACACCTTCGTGGCGGCAGGCGACAAAGGTGTCCATGCCGGTCGGCTCCATCACCACCACGCGCGCCGGAATGCCGCCGTGCGAACCGAGGGTCAAGTGCTCCGGGCGTGTGCCGAAAATGATGGGCTGGCCATCGGCGCCGCCCAGGCGCGCCGGGGCTTCCAGCAGGGTGCCGTCCTTGAGCTCGATGTTCGCCGTGCCGCCGCTGCGGCGCAGCTTGCCAGGCAGGAAATTCATGGCCGGCGAGCCGATGAAGCCGGCCACGAACTGGTTGGCCGGGTGGTCGTACAAATCCAGCGGGCTGCCCGCCTGCTCGATGCGGCCGTCGCGCATCACCACGATTTTGTCGCCCATCGTCATCGCTTCGATCTGGTCGTGTGTCACGTAGATCGACGTTGTTTTGAGCCGCTGATGCAGTTCCTTGATCTCGCTGCGCATGGCCACGCGCAGTTTGGCGTCCAGGTTGGAGAGCGGTTCATCGAACAGGAACACCTGAGGGTCACGCACGATGGCCCGGCCCATGGCCACACGCTGGCGCTGGCCGCCGGAGAGCTGGCGCGGGTAACGCTCCATCAGCGCGCCCAGGGCCAGGATGTCCGCTGCGCGCGCAACCTTCGATTCAATCGTGGCCTTGTCCATCTTGGCCAGCGCCAGCGAAAACGCCATGTTCTCGCGCACCGTCATATGGGGGTATAGCGCGTAATTCTGGAACACCATGGCGATGTCGCGCTCTTTGGGCGGCAACTCGTTGACGCGCCTTTCGCCAATGCGAATTTCGCCGCCCGTCACGTGCTCCAGGCCGGCGATCATGCGCAGCAAGGTGGACTTGCCACAGCCTGACGGGCCGACCAATACAGTGAATGAGCCGTCGGCGATGTCGATGTCCACGCCATGCAGGATGGGGGTTTCACCGAAATTTTTCTTGACTGCCTGGATCGTGACACTGGCCATAACACTCTGGTTCCTGAAAGTTGGAGGCGAAATTCCCACGTGTCCCGAGATGCCTCACCATGGTCGGTGAGTTCAAAACACCAGGGCAGTATCGGAGCCACCAGAGTGTGCCGCCATCGGGGCAAACCACTAGGCAGACTTGGGCAACGGGTCTCTGAATGCAAATGGATTTCTCAATTTGCTACAGGTGAAAACCCTTGCCAATTGAAATTGCCGGATTTATGGTGCTGAAATATTGGCTGAGGAGATTCTCATGCGTCAACAATATATAAAAAACCGGGCTGGTCTGCCGGTAAAAACGGCCTTGGCCCTTGCCCTGGCATCCACCGGTTGTGGCCTTGCCGGCGCACAGACGCTGAAGGATGTTGTGATTTCGGCCTCCCGCACCGAACAGCGCAGTTTTGACGCGCCGGCGGCCGTGCAATCGATTGACCGCGACACGATTGAAGGCGCGGGGCCACAAGTCAATTTGTCCGAATCGCTCAATCGGGTGCCGGGCCTGACGATCTTGAATCGACAGAATTATGCGCAGGATCTGCAGTTGTCGATCCGCGGCTTCGGCGCGCGTTCGGCCTTCGGCATTCGCGGCATCCGCCTGTTGATTGACGGCATCCCCGCGACCACGCCGGACGGGCAGGGCCAGGGCTCGTCCATCAGCCTGACCTCGACTGACCGCATCGAGGTATTGCGCGGCCCGCTGGCACTGTTGTACGGCAATTCCTCGGGCGGGGTGATTCAGGCTTTCACCCGCGAAGCGCCGGAGCAGCCCGAGTTTGACGCAAAGTATTACGTCGGATCCTATGGCCTGCGCCGGTCTGACTGGCAATATGCCGGACGGCTGGGCGCTTCGGCCGACGGCAAAGGCGGCGTGGGTCTGGTGGCCGACTACAGCGCTTTCAGCACTGACGGCTTTCGCGACAACAGCCGCACCGAGCGCAAGCAGTTCAATGGCAAACTGACTTTCGACCCGAATGAAAATACCCGCGTCAACTTGGTATTCAACCAGTTTGACATGCCGCTGGCGCAAGACCCCTTGGGCCTCACGGCGGCGCAACTGGCGGCCAATCCACAACAAGCCGGCACCAATGCCATCGCCCGTGGCGTGCGCAAAATCGTGCTGCAAAACCAGCTTGGCAGTTCTCTGGTGCACACGATTGATGCGGACAGTTCAGTCACCGCGCGCGCATATTACGGCACGCGGGAAAACCTGCAATACCAGGTGGGCGGTCTTACGCCCCTGACCCTTGGCGGCGCCTGGGTTGGGTTGAACCGCGCGTATTACGGCGTGGGTTTGCAATACAACGCGCAGTCCAATCTGGCGGGCACGCCGGTGAAATGGGTGGCGGGTTACGAGTTTGACCGATCGCGTGAAACACGTCAGGCCGGCGGCGCGACAGGCGGGCAAAAAACGGCCACGTTGCTGCGCGACGAAGTCAACCAGGCCGAAAACAGCGACTTGTTCGCGCAGGCGACATTTTTGGTGACCGAAAAAGTCTCGCTGATCGCCGGATTGCGCTCCAGTTCGGTCCGGTTCACCAGTGACGACAACTTCCTGTCCGACGGCAACGGCTCGGGCTCGACCAGCTACCAGGCAACCACACCGGTGTTGGGCGTTACCTGGCATGCCACTGATTCACTGAATCTTTATGCCAATTACGGCAAGGGTTTTGAAAGCCCAACTTTGGCCGAGCTGGCGTACACGGGCAGCGTGCCGCCCCTGGCATCTTTGACGCCAGCCTTCAACACCGCCTTGAACGCCTCCAGCAGCCAGCATTACGAGTTGGGCGGCAAGTGGATGCCCAGCGCGCAATCGCGCCTTGATTTCACTTTGTACCAGATCGACACGACGGATGAAATTGTCACCCTGTCCAACAATGGCGGCAATTCCTCGTTCAAGAACGCCCCGGGCACCCGACGCACCGGCTGGGAGCTGTCGGGCAGCGCGCTGTTCACGCCGAACTGGCGCGCCACCCTGGCGGCTTCGCAGATTGACGCGGTGTATTCCCAGGCTTTCACCAGCGGCGTGACCGCCGTGGCGGCAGGCAACAAGATCCCCGGCATCCCGCAGAATTTCTTGTTCACCGAATTGCTGTGGGCCCAGCAGGGCACGGGACTGGAACGCAAACGTGGCGCGCCCCAAGGCTTGAAGGCCGGGCTGGAATTCACCCAGGCAGGCCGCTTGTTTGCCAATGACGTCAATACTGCTTCAGCAGAAGCTTACAACACCGTCAACGCCAAAATCAGCCACGGCTGGGCGGTTGGCTCAGGCAGTTTGACGGCCTATGCGCGGGTGGACAACCTGACCGACGAGCGTTATGTCGGCTCGGTCATCGTGAACCAGGCCGCTTCGCAGTTCTTTGAACCTGCGCCCGGACGCAACTGGACCTTGGGGCTGCGCCTGGTCTTGCCACTGTAGCGCCACTTTAGCGTCGCTGAAGCGCCGCTTGAGCTCAGCCGGGGATGCGCACCGGCAGATAAGTGATGCCGCGCACAAAGGTGGACAACAGCCGCTTGGGCTCGCCCACCACTTCAATCTTGTCGAAGCGCTTGAGAATCTCTTCCCACAGAATCTTCAACTGCATCTCGGCCAGGCGGTTGCCTACGCACCGGTGGATGCCGAAGCCAAAAGACAAATGCTGGCGCGGCCTGGCGCGGTCGATGATGAAATCGTTGGGCCGCTCGATGGCTTCTTCGTCGCGGTTGCCCGACAGGTACCACATCACGACCTTGTCGCCCTTGAGGATTTTTTTGCCGCCCAGTTCGGTATCTTCGAGCGCTGTGCGGCGCATCATGGGCAAAGGAGTCTGCCAGCGGATGATTTCGGGCACCATGCTGTCGATCAAGGCCGGCTTGGCACGCAATTTGTCCCACTCCGCCGGGAATTTGTTCATGGCCAGCACGCCGCCCGTCATGGAGTTGCGCGTGGTGTCGTTGCCGCCCACGATCAGCAGCACCAGGTTCCCCATGAATTCGCGCGGCCCCATGTTGCGCGTGGCGGGGTTGTGCGCCAGCATGGAGACCAGGTCGTTCTTGGGCGGCGCGTTGACACGCTGGTTCCACAGGCCGGTGAAATAGGCCAGCATCTTGCCCAGCTCGGCCTGGCGCGCTTGCTGTGACTCGACCAGGCCGTCCACCTCGGGGTTCGAAGTGGCCACATCCGACCACCACGTCAGCAGCTTGCGGTCTTCAAACGGAAAGTCAAACAGCGTCGCCAGCATCATGGTGGTGAGTTCGATGGACACCCGCTCCACCCAGTTGAAGGTTTCATTGCGCGGCAGGCCGTCGAGCACCTTGCAGGTGCGTTCGCGGATGGTGGCCTCCATGGTGGCCAGATTGCCGGGCGCCACGATGGGGCTGACGCTTTTGCGCTGCTCGTCGTGTTTGGGCTGGTCCATGGCGATGAACATCTGCAGGCGCTGGTCCATGGGGAAGTCAATGATATTGATGCCACCCTGGGACCAGTCGCTGGAAAAAATGCCGTGGTTGGTGTCCACATGCATGATGTCTTTGTATTTGGTGACCGACCAGAAGCGGCCGTGCAGCTCGGTCTCAAAAAAATGCACAGGGTCGTCACGGCGCAGGCGCTCGAAGAAATGGCCGATGGTGTCGTTCTGGAACCAATATGGGTTGGTGACATTGATTTCGTCCACCGGCATGGCAAAGGCTTCGTCGCGGCCGTAGTCGCGCAGGGGGATTGACAAGTCCATTTCGGGTCTCCTCGGGCGTTGGGTCTAAGACGTTTGGCGGCTCAGTGCTGGCCGTCGGGCATGGTCACCACCAAGCCGTCCAGCGCCTCGGTGATCTCGATCTGGCAGGCCAAGCGTGAATTGGGCATGGTGGCTGCGGCGAAGTCAAGCATGTCTTCTTCCATTTTGGACTGCTCGCCCAGCTTGCCTTGCCACGCAGGCGCAATGTAGACGTGGCAGGTGGCACAGGCACAACTGCCGCCGCAGTCGGCGTCAATGCCGGGGACGTTGTTGTCGATGGCGGCGCGCATCAGGGACAGGCCGACGGTGGCAGGCACGGTGTGTGACTTGCCGTTGTGTTCAATGAAAGTGACTTGGGGCATGTTGGACGTTGTTGCGATTTGGATTGGCGACTGGGATGGTGAAACGGATGGCGCAATGGAAGGCATGAAGGCGGCTCAAAATCCTAACCGACAATTCGCCTTGCGGGCAGTCCGCTAGGGGACTGGCGGGGCACAAAACATGCAAAACAGCCACTATTCCAATGAAAAATGGCAATTGCCCTAGTGGAATATAGGTAGTATGCTATTTATAATATAGCAAAAGCAAACCGCTGCGGATTTGAACCTGCGCCGCCGCCGGTCAGGGCGCAGACGCCGGCGCCGTCAAATTGGCCTTCAGATGCGCGCTCAGGGCGCTTTGCACATCACGCTGGGGCAGGCCGTACATCTCGGCGAAAGCCTGGGGGGTTGTCCCGCTGCTCTCAAAAGCTTTGACCAGGGCTTCTTGCCGGGCCTGTTTTGCGCGGATGTCGGCCACGGCGTCGTCCAGTGCTTCGGCCGCGCCGTGCGGGTGCAGCGTCTGCATCTTGGCCAGATAGTCCGCACCGGCCAGGCCTGAGGCCTCGATCGCCTCGACCAGGTGGGCGCGCAGGCTGGCGCCCAAATCCTCATTGCTGCGGCTTTGACGGCGACGGAACAATTCGATGATCGCCAGATAGACGTGCTCGGGCGCTACATCTTCCACCGGATTGCCCAAAAGGTCATGGCGCGGTTTGCGCGCCGCCACACATTGCAGATAACGGGTGGAACGGGTGTGCAGGCCCAGCGCCGCCTTGAGCGTGTCGCGCTGGAAGTCCTGGGGATGGGCGGCCAGCAGTTCCTGGAAAATGCCCAATTTGAGGGGCAGGAATTTCGCGCCAAACAAATGGGGGTAGAGCGAGAACAGCTTTTCAAGCACGGGTTGCACCGGCTCACGTACGGGTTTTTGCGCCGCTGTGGCAGGTGGCGCGCAGAGTGTTTGTTCAGTGGTCATGCCCCGCATTATCGGGTCATGCCAGGCGCTCGGCCAGGGCTTCGAGCTTGCCTGACAAATCCCGCACGGCTTCGGTCAGCGCCAGCAATTCGCGCTCTTTCAACAGGTCCACTTTCTCGTGCAGCAGCTCGATTTCAAGCTCGGCCTTGATGTTGATCTCGTAGTCGTTTTCAGCGTGGCGCCGGTCCTGTTCGGACTGGCGGTTCTGGCTCATCATGATGGCCGGCGCGGTGTAGGCCGCCTGGAACGACAGCAGCAGGTTCAGCAAGATGAACGGGTACGGATCCCAGGCGCCGCTGCCGGAAAGCACATTGCCGGTGATCCAGATCACGATGGCCGTGCTCTGGAAAATGATGAAGCGCCATGAGCCGATGGTGCGCGCGACTGCGTCGGCCAGGCGCTGCCCCAGCGTCGGCGCGGCCGGCGCCAGCCGTTCGGGCGCCTCCAGCGGGCGCAGCGGCAGTTTTTGCCGGTGCACCCGGCGGTGGGCGCGCAGCAGTTTGAGCTGCTGTTGTTCTTCGGGCGGGACTGAAGATGCAGTTGCCGTGGCAGTTGCAGTTGGGCTTTTGGATGTGTCGGTCATCCAGCCATTCTCCAATGAATTCAGGGCAACATGTCCAGCGCCGTTTCAGACGGGCGCCACGACACGGTCGGCCAGGTCACGGCGCACGGCAGAAAAGCTCAGAACCGGCGCTGCCAGCGCTGCTGAGGGCGCGGGCACCGCAGTCAGCCGGCCACTGCCACTGCCACCACCACAGTCGCTTAAGCCCGATCCGCACAGGCCGGCAGCGGCCAGTGCCCCAATGCCCAGGCGCAAGAGGGGGCGGCGGTCCAGCCGTGCCGCCATCACTTGATCGAGGCTGGTGTTGGCGCTGGGGTTGTTGTCACAATCATCAGGATCGACAACGGCGCTGATGGTCGAACTGGCGAGCCTGTGCATGGTGGGCTTCGTCGTGCAAGAGCCCGAAGGTTAGCGGCGGCGTGCCACAGGGTTGTGAGGATTTTGTGACCTTTGGGCCGCCGGAATCAGAGCTGTGTGATCCAGCGCAAAGACAGGCGTGAAATACGGCGTCATCATCATTTTTTTTGCCGAGCCTGACAAACCGGACAAACCCATGGCCACTGAACACCCCGCCTTTTTGAACAATCCCACGCGCCATCTTTTCTTTACAGGCAAAGGCGGCGTCGGCAAAACATCGCTGTCCACCGCTGCTGCACTGGCGCTGGCGGACGCAGGCAAAAAGGTGCTGCTGGTCAGCACCGATGCGGCATCGAATTTGGATGAAATGCTGGGGATCGAACTGCGCAACACGCCCACACCGGTGCCTGGCGCGCCGGGTCTGTCGGTTTTGAATATCGACCCCAATACGGCGGCCGAATCTTATCGACGGCGCGTGCTGGCGCAGATGGGCGTCGGTGCCAGCGAGACCGAACTCTCAACCGTGCGGGAGCAACTATCTGGCGCCTGCACTACCGAAATCGCCTCCTTCGACGAGTTCGCCTCCCTTTTGTCTGACGATGCCGAGCACTTCGACCACATCGTTTTTGACACCGCACCTACGGGACACACGCTGCGCCTGCTGAGCCTGCCCAAGGCATGGAGCGGGTTTCTGGCGGGCAATGATCGAGGCGCCTCCTGCCTCGGGCCGCACTCCGGATTGAAGATGCAGGAAGAGCGCTTCAAGGCCGCGCTTGCTGCCTTGGGCGATCCAGCTAAAACCACCGTGATTCTGGTGGCCCGGCCTGATAAAGGCGCAATTGCAGAAGCTGCGCGAACTTCTGAAGAACTGCATACGCTTGGGTTGACCAACCAGCGCCTGGTGATCAACGGTGAATTTCACGCTAACGAGCGCACCGACGCGGTGGCGTGCGCCATCGAGGCTGTGGGGCAGCAATCGCTGGATGAAATGCCCGATTCTTTGCGCGCCTTGCCACAGGACCGGGTGCCGCTGCGGGCATTCGATACGGTCGGTTTGCCTGCCTTGCGTGTGTTGCTTGCCGCGCGGGAGGCCCCTATCGAACCCGCCAAGTCCGCAATCATCAAACCCTTTGCGCCTGTGCTTGTGCATCTACCGGGCCTGGACGCATTGGCCGACGAACTGGCCGCAACTGGGCACGGCCTGATCATGGTCATGGGCACGGGCGGGGTTGGCAAAACAACCGTGGCCGCCGCCCTGGCCCTGGGTCTGATTCAGCGCGGGAAAACCGTGCACCTGAGCACAACAGACCCGGCGGCGCACCTTGCGGGAACGCTGGATGGCGAAGTGCCTGGTTGCGTGTAGACCGAATCGATCCCAAAGTCGAAACGCAACGCTACATCGACAAGATCATGGTGGCCAAATCACCTGGCCTGGATGCGCAGGAACAAGCTTTATTGCTGGAAGACCTGCGCTCGCCTTGCACCGAAGACGTCGCCGTCTTCCATGCTTTTTCAAAAATTGTCAGCGAAGGTCGAAGTGCCTTTGTGGTGCTTGACACCGCGCCCACCGGGCATTCCCTGCTGCTGATGGACGCCACCGGCGCCTACCATCGGCAAATGATGCGGGAGTTCGAAGGCCATGGCGCGGGACGCGTCGTTACACCTTTGATGCGGCTGTAGGACGCTGTGTACACCAAGATCATTTTGGTGACGCTGCCCGAAGTGACCCCGGTGTCGCAGGCCGTCGCCTTGCAGGATGATCTGCGCCGCGCCAGCATCGAGCCCTACGCCTGGGTGCTCAACAAAAGCGTGCTGGCTGCTGGCACACGCGACCCCTTGCTGGCAGCGAGGCTTGCAGGGGAGCGAAAGCAGATGGAGCGAATGTCCGCCGGGCTGGCAAAGCGGATGTTCATTCTGCCTTGGCTGGTCCGCCCGCCGATTGGATTTGTCGAACTGTCCAGGCTGGTGAGCCGGAGATAAAAATCAAGTGATGGTGGATCAGATGGAGGCTTGGCTCACTCGCTTCATCAACGCGTCGGCGCTTTCCTTGCGCTCGCGGTACCGGTCCACCAGATCGTGCGGCTTTCGAAGCGTTGAACAAGCCTGTGGTGGCCGTGCCGGCAAACTCGGCTACCGCCTCGTGGATACATAATGAAATACAAATCCCGAGCTCAGAAAATGCGAAGCCAACGGAATCTGAGATGCAGCTAACAAGAACTGGTTATTGCGCCGACTTCGTTGTTTATCCAGCCTTGGTGCTGGCTTTGGGCTGAATCGGCTAGAGACACGCACCCCGAGGTTTTACACAATGCAAATGCCCAAACCAGTCCTGATGTTTGCCGCTGTGAGCTTCCTGAATGAAGTGTCCGCGCAAATGGTGACCCCGCTCATACCCATTTTGTTGGCAAGCGTGCTGGCGGCTGGCCCAATCGCGCTGGGTTTGGTAGAAGGATTTGCCGATGCCGTGGCCGCGATGCTCAAACTTTGGTCTGGGCGGCGTGCTGATGTTCACCCGCAGCAGCGCAAGCCGATGGTGGTATTCGGCTACGGGCTGGCGACGCTTTCCCGTCCACTGATGGCACTGGCCGGGTCCTGGGTAATGGTTGCTGCACTGCGCAGCGCCGACCGCTTGGGCAAAGGCATTCGTGGTGCACCTCGCGATGCCATCCTGGCCGACGCAACCCCGTCCGCACAGCGGGGGCAGATGTATGGGTTGAATCGGGCGATGGACTATGCCGGCGCGGTCGTAGGCACTCTTTTGGCAGCAGCCGCTTTGAGCTGGTCGGGATTGGGCATCACTCAAGTTATAGCCTTGTCGGCGTTTCCCGGCATTGCAGTGCTGATACTGCTCATGCTGCTACCTGTGCCTGCCAGCATCACGGCTGCGCAATCCTCTGCCCCCACCCGGCTGCAGCCGCTTTCCTGGAGTGGTATTTCGCCACCACTTCAGCACTATCTTCAGGTGCTGGCCTTGTTCTGTTTCGCCAAGGCTTCCGAAGCCTTCATTATTTTGCGTGGCCACGAGCTGGGCATGCAGACGGTGACTTTGCTGCTGCTTTGGGCGTGGCTGGCAGCCTTGCAAACCCTCACTGCATACCTTGGTGCGCCATTGGCTGACCGCATGTCCAAACACTCGCTCACGCTATTCAATTGGATCAGTCTTGCTGCGGGCTATGCGGGGCTGGCGATGGTAGGCACCGAAATCGCAGTGTGGATAGCCGTCAGCGTCTATGGGCTGCTCAGCGGCATCAGTGAAGGCGTAGAGCGCTCACTGGTGAGCGAACTGGCGCCCGAGACAGAAAAAGGGACTGCCTTCGGCTGGTATTACATGGTCACCGGGGTAGCGGCAATCCCGTCGGGGCTTCTCTTCGGTCTGTTGTGGTCCCTGGCAGGCCCTGGCTTAGCCTTTGGAATGGCCGCCGTCGTGGCCTTGATCAGCGCGATATGGCTTCAGTCACGCTCGCTATAAACGGATAGACGCGCTATGGACACCGTTGTTTCCTGATTATTCTGTGCTGCTCAACAAAGAGCGTGCTGGTGGTCGGCAAGCGTGATCACGTGCTTGCATCCCGGCTTGCTGGGGAACGCAAGCAGATGGAGCGTCTGTCCTGGGCTGGCCAAGCGCCTGTTCATCCTGCCATGGCCGATTCGCCCACCGATTGGATTTACAGAACTGTCCGGACTCGTGAGCCGGAAGTAATAGTCCAGCTTCACAGGATCAGATAGACGCCTGGTTCACCCGCTTCATCAAATCGTCCGCACTCTCCTCGCGCTCGCTGTAGCGGTCGACCAGATAAGGCGACACGTCGCGGGTGAGCAACGTAAATTTCACAAGCTCTTCCATCACATTCACCAGCGGTCGTAATAAGCCGATGGCTTCATGCGGCCCGAATCGTCAAACTCCATGAAGGCTTTGGCAACAGATGACTGGTTGGGGATGGTGATCATGCGCATCCAGCGGCCCAGCACGCGCAACTGGTTCACTGCGTTGAATGACTGCGAGCCGCCGCTCACCTGCATCACCGCCAGCGTTTTGCCTTGCGTGGGGCGCACCGCCCCAAGGCTCAAGGGAATCCAGTCAATCTGGGTTTTCATGATGCCGGTCATGGACCCGTGGCGCTCGGGCGACGACCACACCATGCCCTCGCTCCACGCAGCCAAATCGCGCAGCTCCTGCACCTTGGGATGTGTGTCGGGCGCGCTGTCGGCCAGCGGCAGGCCGTCGGGATTGAAGGTGCGCGTCTCGCAGCCCATCGCAACCAGCAAGCGGGCAGCTTCTTCGCTGAGCAGGCGGCTGAAAGACCGTTCGCGCAACGAGCCGTGAAGCAGCAGGATGCGGGGCGGGTGGGCAGAACGGGGTGCGGGCTGCAACTGGGCCAGGGATGGCACAGCGAACAGTGTTTCGATGACGTTGGGGATGGGGGTCATGTCGGGAATTCAACCATGTTGAGCCTGTGCCTGCGGCTCCAGCCAGCGCGCGAGCAACACACCCGCAACGCCACCCGCGCACTCCGCCAGCACAAACCCCAGCGCGCTGGCCGGCGCTATGCCGGCAAAGCTGTCGCTCATCATGCGGCCCATCACGGCAGCCGGGTTGGCAAACGAGGTGCTGGCGGTGAACCAGTAGGCCGCGCCGATGTAGCAGGCCACAAGCAGGCTGGCTTTGCCCGGCGGTGCGCGCAGGATG
>JANMVT010000113.1:0-21946 GCA_031392945.1 Rhodoferax sp.
CAGGCGAACCATTTCAGCGGCGCGGTCTGTCAGTTCAGGCTCAATGACCAAAAAGTCCAAGTCAGAATCGGCGTTGGCTTCCCCGCGGGCGTACGAGCCAAACAGCAAAATTTGCTCGGCCTGCGGCGCAGCCTTAGCCAATGCGGCTACGGCGGCGGCTATGGTGGCTGGGTCAATCATGGGGTTGAATCGTGGGGTTGAGTGGCTCGGTGGTCTGAAGGGCATTGTTGCATCAAGCGCTCAATTGTCCAAAGAATTGCCCAACGCCCCCAACACATTCTCCGCCGTAGCAGGCGCCGTCAAGCGCACAGCCTGCCCATCCCCCCGCGCATTGGCAACCGCATCCCGCAACGCCTCGTACACGCTGATCGCCAGCATGAAGGGTGGCTCGCCCACGGCCTTGCTGCCAAAGACGTTGTCTTCCGGATTGGGATCGGGCCACAGGGCCACCTTGAAGTGTTCCGGCACGTCGCCTGCCGTGGGGATTTTGTAAGTGCTGGGCGCGTGTGTGGTGAGCAGGCCTTTGTCGTTCCAGACCAGTTGTTCGGTGGTCAGCCAGCCCATGGCCTGGATGAAGGCGCCCTCGATCTGGCCCAGGTCGATGGCCGGGTTGATGCTGCGGCCCACGTCGTGCAGTATGTCCACCTTGAGCACACGGCTCTCGCCGGTGAGGGTGTCGATGGCCACTTCGGTGCAGGCCGCGCCATAGGCAAAATAATAGAAGGGCCGGCCGGTCAGCGTGGTTTTGTCGTAGTGGATTTTTGGGGTGCGGTAAAAGCCGTCGCTCCACAACTGGATGCGGTTCTGGTAGGCCAGGGCGACGACTTCATCGAAACTTCGCGTCGCGTTGGGGGAGGTGACGAGTCCGTCGGCAAATCGCACCGCGCCCGCGCCGCAATTGTCCAGGCCACTCACAAACGCCGCCAGGTTGTCGCGCACATTGCGGGCGGCAAACTGGGCGGCGCGGCCATTCAGGTCGGTGCCTGCCGACGCAGCTGTTGCGGAGGCGTTGGGGATCTTGCTGGTGTCGCTGGCAGTGGCCAGCACGCGCTCAAACGGCACGCCCAGTTCGTCGGCCACGATCTGGCAGACCTTGGTGTTCAGGCCCTGGCCCATTTCAGTGCCGCCGTGGTTCACCTGCACGCTGCCGTCGGTGTAAACATGCACCAGGGCGCCAGCCTGGTTGAACAGGGTGGCGGTGAAACTGATGCCGAATTTGACGGGCGTCAGCGCGATGCCGCGTTTGATCGTGGCATTCTGCTTATTCCATGCCAAAACGGCCTTTTGCCCTTTTCGGTATTGCGAAGTTAGCTCCAGTTTTGATAGTAGTGGCAGCAGGATGTTGTCTTCCACCTTCATCTGGTAATGGGTGGTGTGCCGGGTTTCCACCTCGTACAGATTGCGCAGGCGCACATCCAGCGGATCCATCTTGAGGTGGCGCGCTATGTCGCCCATGATGGCCTCGATCACGATCATGCCCTGCGGTCCGCCAAAGCCGCGAAAGGCGGTGTGGCTCTGGGTGTTGAGCTTGCAGCGGTAGGAGGCGATCGCTACATCTTCAAGGTAATAGGCGTTGTCGGCGTGGAAGACAGCGCGGTCCGCCACCGGGCCTGACAAATCGGCGCTGAAGCCGCAGTTCGCCGCCATCATCAGCTTCAGGCCACACAGCCGCCCGGTGTCATCAAAGCCTGCTGTGTAGGCATATTCAAACGGATGGCGCTTGCCGGTGATCATGAAATCATCGTCGCGGTCCAGGCGCATCTTCACCGGGCATTGGAGCTTGTGCGCGGCCAGCGCGGCCCACACTGCCAGGTGGCCGCCCTGGGTTTCCTTGCCGCCAAAACCACCGCCCATGCGCCGGCATTCCACCTTGACCGCGTGGTTGTCCAGCCCCAGCGCGTGCGCCACCCAATGCTGCACTTCGCCAGGGTGCTGGGTGCTGGAATGCACGATCCATTGCCCCTGTTCCTGCGGCAAGGCGTAAGCGATCTGGCCTTCGAGGTAGAAGTGTTCCTGGCCACCGACTTCAAGTGTGCCAGCCAGTGTGTGCGGCGCACGCGCCAGGGCGGCCTCTGCATCGCCGCGCCGGACAAACACGGGCGGCAACACATAACTTTGTTCCTTGAGGGCCTGCTTGACCGACAGGACTGCCGGCAAGGCCTCGATCTGCAGCTTGACCTTGCGCGCGGCGCGGCGGGCCTGCATCACCGAATCCGCCACCACCAGACCGACCACCTGGCCGATGTGCTGCACCGAGTCGATGGCAAAAATGGGCTCGTCGCCAATGAAGGAGGCCAGCATCTTGTGGCCGGGGATGTCTTTCGCCAACAGGACGCCGCGCACGCCGGGCATGCGGGAGGCTTCAGTCGCGTCCACGCCGAGCAATTTGCCATGCGCCTGGGTTGACATGATGGGCGCAGCATGCAGGGTGCCTTGCAGCTCGGCCATGTCGTCGATGTAGATGGCCGTGCCAGCCACTTGGGCGGCCGCGCTTTCGTGGATTTTCGACTGGCCGCTGGCCAGGGAGGACTTGGATTTCATGTCGGCGTCCCTTGCCCTTCCAGCGCCTGCAACGCGTGCGGCGCGTCGAGCTCGGCCAGGCTGATGGCCTCAAGGTTGATCGCTTTCGCGCCCTGGCTCTCCAGCCAGTAACGCGTCAGCAAATTGCCCAGCACCTGGCTGCGGTAGGCGGCGCTGGCGCGCATGTCGGAGATCGGTGAAAACTCGGCCTGCAAGGTTGCCTTGCCCGCCGCCACCGTCGCCAGGTTCCATGGTTTGCCACGCAGGGCAGCTTCTGTTTTTGCAGCGCGCACCGGTGTGGCCGCAACACCTCCGGCCCCGATGGAAACTTGTGTCACAAGGCCGTTTTCAATCGAGAGATTGAGCGCCAGGCACACGGCCGAGATGTCGTCTTCGAAGCGTTTGGATATTTTGTAGGCGCGCAGCCGCTCACTGGACTGCGGCAAAGGCAGCTTGATCCAGGCCAACACCTCATCGGCCTGCATCAGGTTTTTGCGGTAGCCGGTGTAAAAGTCTTCCAGCTTCAACTCGCGGTGCGCCATCCGGCCCCTGGCCCAGCGCATCAGCACAATGTTCGCGCCCAGCGCAATCAAGAGCGGCATCGAGTCGCCGATCGGCGAGCCGTTGGCGATGTTGCCGCCCAGGGTGGCCGAGTTGCGCACCGGCAGGCCGGCGAAGCGGTCGAAGAAATGGCGCAGTTGCGGGCGGTGTTTGGCCAGCGCGGCAAAGGCTTGGTTCAACGGTACCGCCGCGCCGATCGCGATGTGATGCGGGTGGTTTTCGATGCGGCGCATTTCCGCGACCTGGGAGACATCAAGCACCTGATCAAAATCCATGTGCAGCTTGTTGACCCACAGGCCGACATCGGTGCAACCGGCCACGATCTGGGCCTTGGGTAACTGTGCGCGGGCCTGCAGCAGCGCGGGCAGGGTCCTGGGTGCCAGATAACCGGTTTCAGTGTTCAAATTGGCACTTTTCCCTCGTGGGGCATGCGTAGTTAGCTCTAATAATTGTAGCAAATCGGTTTCATCAACCTGCAGTTTGGGCAGGTCGGCCATGCGCTGGGCGGCATCCAGAATCGGCCGGTAGCCGGTGCAGCGGCACAGGTTGCCCGACAGGTCGTGCAGCGCCATCTCGCGGGTGACGGTTTCGCCCTTGCAGACGCGGTTTTGGTAGGTTGCAAACAGGCTCATCACAAAACCTGGCGTGCAAAAACCGCATTGGGAGCCAAAACACTGCACCATGGCCTGCTGCGCCGGGTGCAGGCCCGCTGCGCGCACGGACGGCGCTTTGTTCAGCTTGTCCGCCGTGATGTCCTCGGCCGTCCACAGCGCCATGCCGTCGATCGAATGGGCGAAACGGATGCAGCTATTGACCGCGCTGTATTTGACGCCATCGCCATCGCGCTCGCCCAGGACGACGGTGCAGGCGCCGCAGTCGCCCTCGTTGCAGCCCTCTTTGGCAGCAGTGCTATGCAGGTCTTCGCGCAGCACTTGCAACAGGGTGCGGGTGGGCGCGACGTCGCGCAATACGACGAGTTCGCCACGTCTGATAAAGTGAATTGGTTTGGAAATCATGTTCGGTACTCAATCAGCATATCCGTCTTAGCACATCCGCTTTTACACCATGGCCATTTTGACAGGCAATGCAAACGCACCCCGGCTGGCGCTTTCGGGCATCACCAAGAGGTACCCGTCCGTGGTGGCCAACAGCGATGTGGCGCTGACCGTTTTGCCCGGCCAAACCCACGCGGTGCTGGGCGAAAACGGGGCCGGCAAATCGACCCTGATGAAGATCATTTACGGCTCGGTCAAGCCCGACGCGGGCACGGTGGCCTTCAATGGCCAGCCGGTGCACATCCGCAACCCGCAGGAGGCGCGCGCCCTGGGTATCGCCATGGTATTCCAGCATTTCAGCCTGTTTGACACCATTACCGTGGCCGAAAACGTCTGGCTCGGGCTGGACAAAAGCTTTTCCCTGGACCAGGTCGCCAAATCCATCACCGCCAAGGCGGCCGAATACGGCCTGGACATCGACCCGGCGCGTCCGGTGCACACACTGAGCGTGGGGGAGATGCAGCGGGTGGAGATCATCCGCGCCCTGCTGACCAACCCGCAATTGCTGATTCTGGACGAGCCGACCTCGGTGCTGACGCCGCAGGCGGTGGAGAAGCTGTTTGTGGTGCTGAAAAAGCTCGCGTCCGAGGGCTGCAGCATTTTGTACATCAGCCACAAACTGCATGAAATCCGCGAGTTGTGCAATGCATGCACGGTGCTGCGTGGGGGCAAAGTGACAGGCGTCTGCAACCCGGCGGAGGAATCCAACGCCTCGTTGTCGCGTCTGATGATTGGCGCGGAGCCGCCGCAGCTAGTGCACCGTGCCGTGAACCCGGGCAAGGCAGTGTTGCGGGTGCAATCCCTGAGCTTGCCGCGCGAGGACCAGTTTGGCGTGGATCTGGAATCGGTCAACCTGGAAGTGCGCGCCGGCGAAGTGGTTGGCGTCGCGGGCGTCTCGGGCAATGGCCAGAAGGAACTGCTTTATGCGCTGTCGGGTGAGGACGCCCGTGCGCCGAAAAACTCGATTCGCATGGGCGAGCAGGATGTAGGCGCCATGCACCCCGGTCAGCGTCGTGGGTTGGGCTTGCATTTTGTCCCCGAAGAGCGCCTGGGGCGCGGCGCCGTGCCCACACTCAGCCTGGCGCACAACCTGCTGCTCACACGCGACGAGGCGATCTCGAACCCTGGTTTTGCCGGCGGCTGGATCAATGTCAAAAAACTGGTTGTGCAAGCGCAGGACATCATCAGCCGCTTCAACGTAAAGGCGGGCGGGCCGGATTCGGCAGCGCGCTCCTTGTCGGGTGGTAATTTGCAAAAATTCATCGTCGGGCGCGAGATCGACGCCAAGCCCGAATTGCTGATTGTTTCCCAGCCCACCTGGGGCGTGGATGTGGGCGCTTCGGCGCAAATCCGCAGCGCGATTCTGGCCCTGCGTGACGCCGGTTGCGCGGTGCTGGTGGTGAGCGAGGAACTGGATGAACTGTTTGAGGTCAGCGACCGCCTGCACGTGATCGCCAGGGGGCGGCTGAGCCCTTCGGTGGCGCTGGCGGATGCGTCGGTCGAGAAGATTGGCGAATGGATGAGCGGCCTGTGGGATGCACCCCCCGGCCGAACCGGCGCGGTCACAGGAGGCTTGCATGTTCAAGCTTGAAGCCCGCCCGCAGCCATCGAAAGCCTGGAGCCTTGCCTCGCCCCTGCTGGCCCTGGTGGTTACCGTGGTCATCGGGGTGATCATGTTCGTCGTGCTCGGCAAAGACCCGCTCAAGGGCCTTGAGATGTTCTTCTGGCTGCCCGTCAAAAGCGGGTACGCGCTGGGCGAACTGCTGGTGAAAGCAACGCCGCTGCTGATCATCGCGCTGGGGCTGGCGGTGTGTTTCCGCTCGAATGTATGGAACATCGGGGCCGAGGGGCAATACATCATTGGCGCGATATTCTCTGGCGGCGTGGCCCTGCTGGCGGACAAAACCACGGGCGGCTGGATCGTGATTCCGGTCATTCTGGCCGGTGTGCTGGGCGGCATGTTGTGGGCGGCCATCACCGCCTTGCTGCGCGACAAATTCAACGCCAATGAAATCCTGGTCAGCCTGATGCTGGTCTACGTGGCGGTGCAAGTGCTGAGTTACCTGGTCGGCGGGCCGTGGATGGATCCCAAGGGGTTCAATTTTCCGCAGACCCAGACCTTTGAGGCGGCCACGCGCATTCCGCGCCTGTTCAGCGGCTCGCGCGTCAGCGTCGGGGCGTTGCTGGCGGTTCTGGGCGTGGTGGTGGTCTGGGTGTTTCTGTTTCGCACCCGCGCCGGTTTTGCACAGCAGGTGGGCGGGCTGGCGCCGGCCGCGTCGCGATACGCCGGGTTTTCGTCGCGCAAGGCCTTGTGGACGGCCTTGCTGATCTCGGGCGGCGCAGCCGGGCTGGCTGGCGCGCTGGAGGTGGCGGGGCCGATTGGCCAGCTCACGATTTACGTGCCCGCAGGGTATGGTTTTGCCGCCATCATCGTGGCCTTTGTCGGGCGCTTGCACCCGGTGGGCATAGTGTTTTCGGCGCTCCTGATGAGCATGTTTTACATCGGCGGCGAAATGGCGCAGTCGCGCCTGGGGCTGACCAAATCGCTCACCGGGGTGTTTCAGGGGCTGCTGCTGTTTTCCCTGCTGGCCTGTGACACGCTGATCAATTACAAAGTTGTGTTCAGGAGGGCCGTCTGATGGAATCCTATGCCCTGCTGATCGCCGCCACGCTCAATGCCGGCACCGTGCTGGCGTTGGCCTCGCTGGGGCTGTTGATCAATGAAAAAGTGGGTATCGTCAACCTGGGCGCCGAGGGCATGATGCTGTGCGCTGCGATTGCCGGGTTTGCCACCGTGGTGCACACCGGCAACGACTGGCTTGGGTTCGCGGCGGGCATGGGCGCTGGGGCGCTGCTGGCCGCCATATTCGGTGTGCTGGTAATCTGGCTCAACACCAACCAATACGCGACAGGGCTGGCGCTGACCTTGTTCGGCACCGGTTTCTCGGCCTTTGTCGGCACTGCTTTTGTGCAGGCCAAAATCCCGGAACGCACCCCCTTTGCGATTCCTGGGCTGGCGGACATCCCCCTGGTTGGCCCGGCGCTGTTCCGGCATCACCCACTGGTGTATTTGACGGTCTTTTTCGCGCTGGCGTCGATCTGGTTCCTGTACCGCACCCGCTCGGGTTTGGTGATGCGCAGCGTGGGCGAAAGCCCGGAGTCCGCCCATGCCCTGGGTTACCCGGTGCGGCGCATTCGCCTGCTGGCGGTTGTCGTCGGCGGTGCCTTGTGCGGGTTGGCGGGTGCTTACATTTCGGTGATTTACACGCCGCTGTGGGTTGAGGGCATGGTCGCGGGCAAGGGTTGGATCGCGCTGGCGCTGACGACCTTTGCAACCTGGCGCCCGGCACGGGTTTTGCTCGGTGCCTATCTGTTTGGAGGAGTGACGATGTTGCAATTCCACTTGCAGGGCATTGGTGTGGATGTGCCAAGCCAGTTCCTGAGCATGTTGCCCTATGTCGCCACCATCGTGGTGCTGGCGCTGATATCGCGCAACCCGCAGTGGATCAAGATCAATATGCCTGCGAGCATTGGTAAACCCTTCTATCCGGGGTCCTGAAGTCGCGTCCATAATTCAGGTTTTTCAAGTTTTCGCCCTTTTCTTCAACCTTCAAATCAAGGAACAGACATGACAGACCTGCAAAAACGCTCGCTGCTGAAAATTGCGGCTCTCACGGCGGTGGCCAGCGCCGCCCTGGTGGGATGCGGCAAAAAAGAAGAGCCCGCGCCCGTTGCTGCTGCCCCGGCGCCCGTGGCCTCTGCCCCGGCGCCCGCGCCCAAACCCGAGCCGTTGAAAGTCGCGTTCGCCTATGTCGGCCCGGTGGGCGACGGCGGCTGGACTTTTGCGCACGACAACGCGCGCAAGGCGCTTGAAAAAGAGTTCGGCGACAAGATCAAGACCTCCTTCGTTGAAAACGTGCCCGAGTCCGCCGATGCCGAGCGCGTGCTGCGCGACATGGCCAGCACCGGCAACAAGCTGATTTTTGGCACCACCTTCGGCTACATGGAGCCCATGCTCAAAGTGGCGCCGGATTTCAAAGATGTCAAATTCGAGCACGCCACCGGCTACAAACAGGCCGACAACATGCGCACCTATGACAGCCGCACCTACGAAGGCGCGTACATGGCCGGCGTGATTGCCGGCAAGATGACCAAGAGCAACACCTTGGGCGTGGTGGCGTCGATCCCGATTCCCGAGGTGATCCGCAACATCAACGCCTTCACCCTGGGCGCGCAATCGAGCAACGCCAAAATCAAGACCAAGGTGGTCTGGATCAATGGCTGGTTCGACCCACCGAAAGAAACCGAAGCCGCCACCGCACTGATCAACGGCGGCGCCGACGTTTTGTTCCAGAACACCGATTCCCCCGCCGTGCTCAAGACGGCCGAGGCCAAGGGCAAACGCGCCTTCGGTTGGGATTCGGACATGACCGCCTACGGCCCCAAAGCCCATCTGGCGTCGGCCGTCATCAACTGGGGCCCGTATTACATCAAGGCCACCAAGGAAGCGCTGGACGGCTCCTGGAAGGGCGGCGGCGGCGTCTGGTGGGGTGTGAAAGAGGGCGCAATCGACATCGTGTCCATCGCCGAAGACGTGCCCGCTGAAACCAAAACCAAGGTGGAAGAAGTCAAAAAAGGCCTGGCTGACGGCAGCTTTGTGATCTGGAAAGGCCCGATCACCGACAACACCGGCAAGGTGCTCATCGCCAAGGACGCGGCAGCCGACGACAAGTTCCTGAGTGGCGTGAACTTCTACGTCAAAGGCGTGGAAGGCAAAGTCCCCGGCGGCGACAAGAAGTAAAAGCCGCGCCGGAATTAGCATGGCGTAAAAAGCTGCTTTCGGGCAGCTTTTTGTTTATGGCGATTCAGGAAATGATCGAAGAAACCCATTGGCATCCCGTTGCGCTTTGTGAGGACGTGGCGGTCCAGCCGCTGGCCGCCACGCTGCTGGATCGCGCCCTGGTGTTGTGGCGGGATGCCGCTGGCGAGGTTCACGCCTGGGCGGATCAGTGTCCACATCGCGGGGCGAAGCTGTCGATGGGGCGCGTCAGCGGCGGCCGGCTGGAATGCCCCTATCACGGCTGGCAGTTCGGGCCAACCGGCCGGTGCCAGCACGTGCCTGCGCTGCCTGTGTTTGAGCCGCCGGCGACACACTGCGTGCGCGCATTTCAGGCCCGCGAGGTTTATGGACTGGTTTGGGTGAAGCTGGAGGCCGCGCCCGGCACCGCCGCGGTGACAGTTGAAATGGCGGTCGAAATCCCCGTATTTGAAGCCGAGCACGATGGCCAGTTGCGCCGGCTCAATTGCGGCCCCTATGACGTGGCCGCCAGCGCGCCGCGCATTGTGGAGAATTTTCTGGACATGGCGCATTTTGGCTTTGTGCATGAGGGCTGGCTCGGAATGCGAAGTGTTCCTGGCGATGACGCGCTGTCGGCTACTGCCATTGCGGACTACCAGGTCGAGGCCACGGAGCACGGCCTGATCGCCACCAACTGCCGCGCCTGGCAGCCGCAATCCAATGTGCATTCCAACGCCCCGGCGCTGGTGGCGTACCGCTACGAAGTCACCGCGCCCTATAGCGCCGTGCTGACCAAAGTCCTTGATCCGGCCAGTCTGCCCACCAGTCTCGGGGCGGTGCAATACCGCGAATCCATCGCACTGTTCATTTGCCCGATCACCGCGCAAACCAGCCGTGTCTGGTTTCGCCTGGCCGTGGCGGACTTCAACTCGCCGGATGACAAACTGCGCGGGTTCCAGCACACTATCTTCATGCAGGACAAACCGATTTTGGAATCCCAGACGCCCAAATGCCTGCCGCTGGATTTGCGTAATGAGTTGCACACCGCCGCCGACAAGGCGTCGTCGGCCTACCGGCGGCATTTGAAAAAGCTTGGCATCACCTTTGGAGTCTGCTGATGAGTCCCGCCCATTCCCCTGTGCCACACAAAGTCAAGGACATGGCGTCCGAACGCCTGCCCGAGCTCTTGCGCCGCATGCCCAAGGCCGAGCTGCACATGCACATCGAGGGTTCGCTGGAACCCGAGCTGATCTTCGCCATGGCGCGGCGCAACGGTGTGGCCCTGCCGTACCCGAGTGTTGAAGCCCTGCGCGGCGCCTATGTGTTTGACCGGCTGCAAAGTTTTCTGGACATCTACCACCAGGGCACCCTGGTGTTGAAGACCGAGCAGGATTTCTACGACATGGCCCAGGCTTATTTCAAACGCGCCAGCGCGGACAACGTGGTTCACGCCGAGATATTTTTCGACACACAAACCCACACCGCACACGGTTTGAGTTCTGACCTGGTGATCAATGGCCTGCACCGCGCGTGTATGGATGCCCAGGAACAATTTGGGATGTCGGCTTCCCTCATCCTGTGTTTTCTGCGCCACCTGAGCGAAGAAGAAGCTTTTGAGGCGCTGGAGCAGGCTTTGCCCCATCGCGACAAGATTGTCGGCATCGGTCTGGCCTCCAGCGAGCTGGGCCATCCGCCGGAGAAATTCGCCAAAGTGTTTGCGCGTTGCCGCGAATTGGGATTCCGGCTGGTGGCCCATGCGGGCGAAGAAGGCCCGCCCGCCTATATCTGGAGCGCGCTGGACGTGCTGAAGGTCGAGCGCATCGACCATGGCGTGCAAGCGGTCAAAGACGCCTTGCTGATGCAGCGCCTGGCACAGGACAAGATTCCACTCACCGTCTGCCCGCTGTCAAATTTGAAGCTGTGCGTGTTCCCGGATCTCAAGCAACACAACGTCGGCCAGATGCTCGACTCAGGGCTGGTGGCCACGGTGAACTCCGACGACCCGGCCTATTTTGGCGGCTACATCAATGAGAACTTCACCCAGACCTTTGCGGCCTTGGGGCTGACGGCGCAACACGCCTGGCAGTTGGCAAGCAACAGCTTCGAGGCCAGCTTCATAGACCAAAGCGCCAAGCAACGCCACGAAGATCGCCTGCTTGAATTCTTTGCCAGCTTCGCATGAACAGGGTTTTTATGGCAGCAGCCATGCTCCGGAAAACATTGCAGGCTCTCCGTGTGGCCGGTGTTGCCGCAAGCCTGGCCGTTGCCGCAGCTTCCGCGCAGGCGCCGCTGGATGTTCGTCTGGCGTTGGTGATTGGCAACTCAGCCTATGCCGACGCGCCCCTGGTCAACCCGGCCAACGACGCGCTGGCCGTGGGCGAAGCGCTGCGCAAACTCGGCTTTACTGTCCGGATATTGCACAACGCCGAAAAGTCGCAAATGGCACAGGCTTTCGACACGCTCAATGGGGAGCTCAAGGGCCGCCAGGGTTTGGCCATGATTTATTTCGCCGGGCACGGGGTCCAGGTGGACAACGACAACTTCATCATTCCGGTGGACGCGCGGATTCGTCAGGAGCCTGATATTGCCACGCAAGGCATTGACATCAATCGCGTCATGGCGTCCATGGCCGCATCCGGCAACCGGCTCAGCGTGCTGGTGCTTGACGCCTGCCGCGACAACCCCTTCAGGACACGCAAGGACTTTGCTGGTCTCGCGCCAATAGATGCGCCAAAGGGCAGCTTGATGGCTTACGCCACCGAGCCTGGCAATGTGGCGCAGGATGGTGATTCAACATCCGGCAACGGCCTTTACACCCGCTTTCTGCTGAAGGAACTCAGCCGGCCTGGCGCCACGATTGACGATGTGTTCAAGAGGGTGCGCTTTGCTGTCCGAAAAGCCAGCAATGGCCTGCAAATCCCTTCCTACAGCAATGGGTTGGCTGAAGATTTTTCGCTCGACAAAGGCTTCAATTTCAAGGCGCCGGACATGGCCGGGCGCGCCGCGCAGTTTGCCCTTGAAAAAACGCATTGGGACACGATCAAGGGTTCAAGGAATCCCGACGACTTTTATGGATTTATAGAGGCCTTCCCCAACTCTGCCATTGGTGAGTTGGCGCAGGCCGAACTCGAGAAGCTGGCGCGGCGAAAAATTCTGGCGCAGGCAGCGCCGGGCGAGATTCAACAACATCCGGGTGACAGCCGGTTCCGCGTCGGGGACAGCTATCGGATGCAAGTGACCCTCGGGACTGGCCGCCCGCAAGACATCACGGTCAAGGTGACCGGGGTCAATGATGACAAAGCCCGCTATACCGACGTTTTTGGTGTTGGGCAAATTGGAGAATCCACGATTTCCGGCGCCGTGATCAGCGACGGCATTTCCACCTACGATCCGCCCTACGTGCTGGTGCCCGGCGGTGAGTATCAAGTCGGAAAACGCTGGTCAGGCCGCTCGATTCGGGCCTACAACACGGGCCGAAAGGAATGGATGGACTATTCCGCCCGCGTTGTTGCGCGTGAGAAGGTGGCGGTTCCGGCCGGTACCTTCGATGCTTATAAAGTCGAAATCAGTTTTCAAATGCAAAGCGGCGTTCTGCAAAAATCCGTGATCTGGGTTCAGCCCGAATGGGGCATTGCTGTCAAGGCGCTATTTCAGTTTCAAGACAGCTCTGGCACCCTGCGCCCTGGATCGCGCGAAATGCTGGACCGCCAGC
This sequence comes from Rhodoferax sp., assembly GCA_031392945.1. Lineage (GTDB taxonomy): Bacteria > Pseudomonadota > Gammaproteobacteria > Burkholderiales > Burkholderiaceae_C > JANYCG01. Next base: position 12,647 of record JANMVT010000113.1, read on the forward strand.
GGGGCAGTTGATTTCCGAGGGCGGTTAAAATCAGGCAAGGCCCGCTGCTCCGGCGGGCCTTGCCTTTTGTTTTCCGGAGCCATGTAGAGGACTACCATGTATAAAAACCTCGCAGCCTCGCTTGTGGCCGCCTGTTGTTTCTCAGCGTTGTCAACCAGCGCCCTTGCCCAGCCAAACCAGCCCAGCCAATCCACTGCTGGCGCCGTGCCAGGCAAAGAACCGCTCAAAATCGGCTTTGTATACGTCGCGCCGTTGACCGACGCCGGCTGGGTGCGCCAGCATGACGAGGGCCGCAAGGCTGTCGAAGCGGCCTTGGGCGCGAAAGTCAAAACCACGTATGTGGAAAATGTCGCCGAGGGTCCGGACGCCGAGCGTGTGATCCGCGACTTGGCGCAGCATGGCCACAAGCTCATTTTCACCCCCAGTTTTGGCTACATGGAGCCGACCCTGGCCGTGGCCAAAGAATTTCCGGATGTGAAGTTCGAATCCATCACCGGCTACAAAACCACGGCCAACGTGGCCGCCGCCAACGCGCGTTATTACGAAGGCCGTTACCTGGCCGGCATCACGGCGGGGCGCATGACCCAAACCCATTTGGCGGGATACGTGGCGGGCTTCCCCATCCCTGAGGTGCTGCAAGGCATCAACGCCTTCACGCTGGGGTTGCGCTCGGTCGACCCGAAGGCCGAGGTCAAAGTGGTCTGGCTCAATGAATGGTTCAACCCGCCCAAGGAGCGCGACGCGGCCATGACCCTGTTCAACCAGAATGTCGACGTCATTGCCTTTCACACCGGCTCCAACGCGGTGATGGTGGCGGCGCAGGAGCGTGGCAAGATGGCCGTCGCCTACCACTCGGACATGCGCAAAGTCGCGCCCGACGCGCAAATCGTCGCCGTCACGCACGAGTGGGGCGCCTACTACACGCAGCGCGCCCGAGCCGTGCTGGACGGCAACTGGAAATCCGGCAATGTCTGGGGCGGGGTGGCGCAGGGCATGGTCAAGGTCGATGCTTTTGGCCCCAAGGTTCCCAAGGCGGTGCAGGATGAGGTACTGGCCCGGCAAAAAGAGATCGGGGCGGGCCGGCTCAAGCCCTTCATGGCCGCGAAAATCGATGTCAAGGACAATGAAGGCAAGACCGTGATCCCGAGCGGCAATTCACTGACCGATGAACAGATCCTCTCCATGAACTGGCTGGTCGAGGGCGTGCAGGGCAAAATTTCGAAGTAGGCGCTGCGCCAATCCACGGACAATTTGGGCTAAGCTTTCCGTCATGAAAGCCTACCGAGCCGCGATTCTCCGTTTTGATCCGCAAGGCAGCCCCGGGCAAGCCGCCATTTATGACGAAGACGGCCTGCTGGTGGTGGCGCCGGGGCCGCGCGGCACGGACACCGTGTTGGCGGTTGGGCCCTATCGGGACGTCATTGCCAAATTCCCGGGGGTGGCGGTTGAGCATTTGCCGGGGCGCATCATCGCCCCCGGCTTTGTGGACATGCATATCCACTACGCGCAGACCGATGTGATTGGCTCTCCTGCGCCGGGCTTGTTGCCGTGGCTTGAGAATCACACCTTCCCGGAGGAAAAACGCTTCATTTCCCCCGAATACAGTGCGCAGACAGCTTCTTTTTTCATAGCTGAACTGCTGCGAAACGGCGTCACCACGGCGCTGGCGTTTGCGACTTCACATCCGGAATCGGTCGATGCGCTGTTTGCACAGGCCCAGGCGCACAGAATGCGCTTGATGACCGGCTTGTGCCTGATGGACCGCAACGCGCCGGCCGACCTGCTGAACCGGCCCTCAGCCAGCGGGCGGCTCGACGCGACCGAGCAAAGCCTGATCGATTCAGAAATGCTGATCCGCAAGTGGCACGGCAAGGGCCGTCTGGGTTACGCCATCACGCCCCGTTTTGCCCCCAGTTGCACCGACGCACAGCTGCGCGGCGCTGGCGAGCTGGCGGCCAGATACCCTGACGTCTGGATCCAGTCCCATGTGGCCGAGAACCTGGACGAAATCGCCTGGGCGCGCGAATTGTTTCCGCATTCGCGAAGTTACCTCGCCACCTATGCCGACTTTGGCCTGATGCGACAACGCGCCGTCTATGCCCACTGCATCCATTTCGACGACGCCGACCGGGCCTTGATGCGCGAGACCGGCGCGGTGGCCGCTGTCAGCCCGACCAGCAATCTGTTTTTGGGTAGCGGCTTTTTCGACTACGCGGGCGCAGATCGCGTCGGGTTCAACTACGGCTTGGCCAGCGACGTCGGCGGGGGCACGTCGTTCAGCCCGTTTCACACCATGCTGGCAGCTTATTACGTCGGCCGCGAAGGTCAGACCAAGCCAGGTTTGAGTTTGAGTCCGCAACACCTCTGGTGGCAGCACACAGCAGGTGCCGCGCGTGCGCTGGGCCTGGACGGCCACAACGGCCAGCCCGCCATCGGCAACCTTCAGACCGGTTGCGAAGCCGACTTCATTGTGCTCAATCCGTCGGCAACGCCTCTGCTGGCGCGAAAAACTGCGCGCGCAAATAGTCTGGATGAATTGCTGTTTGCGATGATTGTTTTGGGTGATGACCGCCTGGTCGAGCGGACATTTGTTTCAGCGAATGTCGGTTGATACTTGGTGAGACTTGCTCGTCGGCGCTAATGCGGCTCATTCTGCAACGCCTGCACAGCCGCCCGCACATGCGCCGCCCATGCCCGGCGGTCTTTGCCCTGCGCCATTTGCGGCTCGCCGAACCGGATCACCACGGCAATGTCGGGGGTGCGCAAGGTGCGCCAGACCGAACTGAGCAGGCTGTCGTCGCCGATATAACAGGGGGCCTGGCTGCGCTTGCCGCTGGCCTGGTCGATGAAGCCGATGGCCACCGGCTGCACCGGCGCGTCGGCGGAAATGGCGGCCTGGAACAGGTTGGCGTGAAACGGCAACAGGCGCTCGCCATCGCTGGTCGTGCCCTCGGGGAAGACGGCCAGCACCTCGCCTGCGCGCAGGCTGGCGGCCATCTGGTGCACCACGCGCATGGCGTCGCGGCGCGACGCACGTTCGATGAACAACGTGCCGGCCTGCGCCGCCATGTAGCCGATCACTGGCCAATGGCGCACGTCGCCTTTGGCGATGAAGCGGCAGAACATTGCCGCGTGCAGCGCCGTGATGTCGAGCCAGGAAATGTGGTTGGCCATCAGCAGCGTGCCGGCGCCGGCCGCCGGGTGGCCGCGCACGATGATGCGGATTCCCAGCCGGGAGACCATGGCAGCCGACCAGGCCTGCACCCGCAATTGTTTTTGCCCCTGCGTCATGCGCGGGAACAGCAGCAGGATCGTGAACAGGCCCGCCAGCAGGTGCGCCACCGCGCCCGCCAATTTCCAGACGGCGAGCAGCCGGTTCACGTGGCTTTGTAAGCGATGCGCCCGCCCACCAGGGTGCAGCGCACCCGGCCCGGCAATTCGTAACCGGAAAACGGCGTGTGTTTGCCCTGGCTGTAGAGTGCGTCCGGGCGCACCACCCAGTCGGCTTGTGGATCGAACACGCAGATGTCGGCCACGCCGCCCACCTGCAGGCGGCCTGCGCCGCCACTGAACTGGCCCTGCGCCTTGGCGGCGTGGGCCAGCACGCTGGCTGGCGCGCTGGTCAACACCGCCAAGGCGCGGCCCAGATCAATCCCGTCGTCGCGGCTCCACTTCAGGGCCAGGCTCAGCAGCAATTCCAGCCCGGTGGCGCCGGGCTCGGCCTCGGCAAAGGGCAGGGCTTTGGCGTCTTCATCCACTGGCGTGTGGTCCGACACCAGGGCGTCGATGGCGCCGTCGGCCAGGCCCGCGCGCAAGGCATCGCGGTCGCGTTGCTGGCGCAGCGGCGGGTTCAGGCGCATTCGGCTGTCGAAATAACCCAGATCGGTGTCGATCAAATGCAGGGAATTGATGCTGACGTCGCAGGTCACATTCAGGCCCTCGGCCTTGGCCTGGCGCACCAGGGCGACACCGGCGGCGCTGCTGATGCGGCACAGGTGCACCCGCGCCTGGGTCGATTTCATCAGCTCAAAAATCGTGTGCAGGGCGATGGTCTCGGCCGCCACCGGCACGCCGCTCAAACCCATGCGCGTGGCCAGCGGCCCGCTGGCGGCCACGCCCTGGCCCAGATGGATTTCCTGCGGGCGCAGCCAGACGGCGCAGCCGAAGGTGCTGGCGTACTGCAATGCGCGCAGCATCACCTGGGTGTTGGCCAGCGGCACCTCGGCCTGGCTGAAAGCGACGCAACCGGCGTCGGTCAGCGCCAGCATCTCGGTCAGCACTTCGCCTTTCAGATCGCGCGTCAGCGCGCCCAGCGGGAACAGGCGCGCAGCCGACAGATTTTCAGCGCGAAAACGCAGCATCTCGACCAGGCCCGGCTCGTCGAGCACCGGGTCGGTGTCGGGCGGGCACACCACGCTGGTGACGCCGCCGGCCACCGCCGCCGCCAGTTCGGACGCCAGCATGCCCGCATGTTCATAACCCGGCTCGCGCAGGCGAACCGCCAGGTCGACAAATCCGGGGCAGACGATGCAGCCGGCGGCGTCGATCACCTGGTCCGGTTTGAAATCTTTTGCTACGCTATCTATAGCTACAATCGCACCACTGGCGAGGGTTACATCAACTTTTTTATCAAAACCTGAAGCGGGATCGATAACCCGCCCGTTGGTGATCAGGATGTTCACGGAAGGACCTCTAGGCAAGCGAAGCGAGGCCCCTTCGTGAAACACCGCGGAACCGGCTCCGCCGGGCTGCTGGTGTTGCCCCCTAGAGGGGCTGAGAGCTGCGGCTCCAAGCCTGCCCGCGCAGGCTTGGACGGCCACGAAGAGCGGCTGGCTCTGCCAGCGCCCCGCAGGCGGCTATACGAAGTGAGCAAGCAACGGGGGTGTTTCATATGTTCCCGGCGACGATGCTCATGACCGCCATGCGCACGGCGATGCCGTAAGTCACCTGGGGCAGGATCACGCTTTGTTTGCCGTCTACCACGGCTGAGTCAATCTCCACGCCGCGATTGATGGGCCCCGGGTGCATCACGATGCAGTCCGGCTTGGCCAATCGCAGCTTGCCGGGCGTGAGGCCATAACTCCTGAAAAACTCCTGGCTGGACGGCAGCAACGCGCCGCTCATACGCTCGTTTTGCAGGCGCAGCATGATCACCACGTCGCAATCCTTGATGCCTTCTTCCAGCGTGTGGCAGACCCGCACGCCCATTTGCGCCATGTCGGAGGGCACCAGGGTCTTGGGGCCGACCACCCGCACCTCGGCGCAGCCCAGCGTGGTCAATGCATGGATGTCCGAGCGCGCCACGCGTGAATGCAAAACGTCGCCGACGATGGCCACCGTGAGGTTGGCAAAGCCGCCCTTGAAGTGGCGGATGGTGAACATGTCCAGCAGCCCCTGCGTCGGATGCGCGTGGCGGCCGTCGCCCGCATTGATGACGCGCACATGCGGCGCCACGTGCTGTGCGATCAGGTAGGGTGCGCCGGATTCGCTGTGGCGCACCACAAAAATGTCAGCCGCCATGGCTGACAGGTTGGCAATGGTGTCCAGCAGCGACTCGCCCTTGGACGCGGAGGAGCGGGCGATGTCCAGGTTGATCACGTCGGCGCTCAGGCGTTTGGCGGCGATCTCGAAGGTGGTGCGGGTGCGCGTCGAGTTTTCAAAGAACAGGTTGAACACGCTTTTGCCGCGCAGCAACGGCACTTTCTTCACTTCGCGGTCGTTGACCGAGACGAAATTGGCCGCCGTGTCCAGGATGTGCGTCAGGATGCTTTTGGGCAGGCCTTCTATCGAGAGCAGATGGATCAGTTCGCCGTGGCTGTTGAGTTGGGGATTGCGTTTGAAAAGCATGGCGGGCGTGTCGATGGGCTCAGAGATTCTCGACATTGAAGCTGAACTGCCCGGCCCCGTCGCGCGCCAGGGTGAGCGATTGGCTGGGGGCCAGGGTCACGCGCGCGGCGCAAAAGTCGGCCTGGACTGGCAACTCGCGTCCGCCGCGGTCCACCAGCACAGCCAGCTTCACACTGGCCGGGCGGCCATAGTCGAACAGTTCGTTGATGACCGCGCGGATGGTGCGTCCGGTGTACAACACGTCATCCAGAATGATGATCTCGGCGCCGTTCACGTCAAACGGCAGGGTGGTCTGCCCGCCCTGGCTCAGGCCCCGCTGGGCGAAATCGTCGCGGTGCATGGCCGACGAAATTTTGCCGGCCCGTCCGGGCAAGGCCATGTCGATCTGCAACTGCTCGGCCAGCCAGGCGCCGCCCGAGGTGATGCCGACCAGGCGCGTCTGCGGCGTTTTCAGCAAAGCGACGCCGCGCAACAATTCGCGGTAGAGCGCCTGCGCATCTAGAACCAAGGTGTTCACCCCAAACCCCTCAAAAATTGCTCAAGAATGATGCAGGCCGACATGGCGTCGGCGTCTTTGGCGCCCAGGGACAAGGCCTCGGTGGTGCTGTAGCGCTCATCAACCTCAAACACCGGCAGCTTGAAGCGCCCGGCCAACTGGCGGCCGAAGCGGCGTGCGCGCAGGGTGTTTTCGTGTTCCGCGCCGTCGGGGTGGAACGGCACGCCGACCACCAGCGCATCGGGCTGCCACTCACGCAGATGGGCGGCGATTTTGTCAAAGCGGGCGTCGCCTTCGGCATGGATGCTGGCTTGCGGCTGGGCGGTTTTGAGCATGCGGTTGCCCACTGCCACGCCGGTTCGCTTCAGGCCAAAATCCAGCGCCAAAAAAGTCTGCAGGCCAGGCGCGACGCGTTCTGGCATGGGCGCGTGCGCAAGGGTCAATCGAGTACCTTCGTGCTGCGCACTGCGGTGCGAGCTTGCTTGGGAGCGGCCCGACGCGGCGCTCATGCGTGCCCCGCCTCTGGCGACAACATCCAGGCCTGCAAACCCAGCAGCAGCAGGGCCTTGTCGTATCGCTGCGCCACTGGCGTGTCAAAAATGACCGCGCTGTCTGCGCTGACGGTGAGCCAGCTGTTCTCGCCCAGTTCAGACTCAAGTTGGCCCTGGCCCCAGGCCGAATAACCCAGGGAGATCAGCAACTTGCGCGGCCCGGCGCCGGTGGAGATCGCCTCCAGCACATCCTTGGACGTGGTCATCTCCAGCCCGCCGGGAATCGTCATGGTCGAGGCGTAGACGGCTTCCTGCGGCCTGTCCGCATCTGAATAGGTGGGTTCGTGCAGCACAAAGCCGCGCTCGGTCTGCACCGGGCCGCCCTGGAACACGGGGGTGTCGAGCAGATCGCCGCGCATCAAGGGCAGTTCAACCTTGTCGAACAGCGCCTTGAGGTTGATGTCGCTGGGTTTGTTGATGACCAGGCCCAGCGCGCCGCGCTCGCTGTGCTCGCAGACATAAACCACGCTTTTGGCAAAAGTCTCGTCCTGCATGCCTGGCATCGCGATCAAAAAATGATTCGTCAGGTTGATTGGGGCAGAATCATCAGGCATAGGCGGATTTTAACGGTGATCATGAACAAGCATTACAGCAGCGGATTGATGTGGTTTCGGCGCGATCTTCGCATCGAAGACAACCTGAGCCTGCGCGAAGCCCTCGCGCATTGCCAAACCCTGCATTGCGTGTTTGTGTTCGACACCGACATCCTGGACGCCTTGCCCAGGGCGGACCGGCGCGTCGAGTTCATCCGCGAGTCCCTGCTGGATCTGGACCAGGCCTTGCGCCAGGCCAGCGGCAAGAATGGCACGGGCCTGATCGTGCGCCATGCCAGCGCCAGCCGGCAGGTGGCGGACCTGGCGCGCGAGTTGCATGTCGAAGCCGTGTTCGCCGGGCGGGACTACGAGCCCCAAGCCCTGGCGCGCGACGCCAAAGTACGCGGCCGACTGGCTGATCTTGGCATATCTTTCCACCTGGTCAAAGACCAAGTGGTGTTTGACGGGCGCGAGATTTTGACCCAGGCCGGCAACCTGCACAGCGTGTTCACGCCTTACAAAAACGCCTGGCTGGCCAGGTTCGCGCAGTTGCATGGCAGCGTCGTCGATGACGGCCCATTTGACGCCAGCGCCCTGGCCGGGCGCGCGCCCAACTACGGCGGCGCAATCCCCTCGCTTCAGGATCTGGGTTTTGAGGCGACCAACCTGGCGGCGCTCAAAATCCCCACCGGTGCCAAGGGCGCGGCCCGGCTGTTCGCTGATTTTTTCGAGCGCATGGACAGCTACCATGAGACGCGTGATTTCCCGGGTGTCAAAAGCCCCAGTTATCTGGGCGTGCACCTGCGTTTTGGCACCGTGTCGATCCGCAAACTGGCCGCCACGGCCATGGCCCGCTCGCTGCAAGGCAGCAAGGGCGCGGCGACCTGGCTGGGGGAACTGGTCTGGCGCGACTTTTATTTCTCGATCCTCGCCAATTTCCCGCACGCCGCCACGGGCGCTTTCAAGCGGGAATGCGACGCCATCAAGTGGGAGCATGGCAAGGCCGCCCGCGCCCTGTTTGCCGCCTGGTGCGAAGGCCGCACCGGTTACCCGCTGGTGGACGCCGCCATGGCCCAGATCAACCAGACCGGTTACATGCACAACCGCCTGCGCATGGTGGCTGCCAGTTTTCTGGTGAAAGACCTGGGGCTGGACTGGCGCTGGGGCGAAAGCTACTTTGCCGAAAAGCTCAATGACTTCGATCTGGCCGCCAACAACGGCGGCTGGCAGTGGGTGGCGTCCACCGGCTGCGACGCGCAACCTTACTTCCGCATCTTCAACCCGGTGCGTCAAAGCGAAAAATTCGACGCCCAAGGCAAGTTCATCCGCCGTTATCTGCCCCAACTGGCCAAATTGCCGGACGCCGCATTGCATGCGCCATGGACCCGGAGCCCGGCTGACTTGCTGGCGGCCGGTGTCGTGCTGGGGCAGAACTACCCATTGCCCATCGTGGACCATGCCGAGGCCCGCGCCAAGACGCTGGTGCGTTACGGCATTGTGAAAAAGCAGCGCTGACGGTAGTGGGTCTGTGGCGGCGCGCCACCGCCCCGGCTTGGCGGAAGGCAACTCGAATTGCTATATAAATAAAAGCTAACTATTCATATACGACGAGGGAAAAATCCCGTTTTTATTCCAAAATCGGGGGAGAGCAGTCTTTTCAAGACAAAAGCAGTCTCTGCACCGGCTGGCCGCCCTGGTCACCAGGACAGGCTTGCCGCAGCAGGGTCATTGAGGGTGCGGTTCAAACTGATGTGGAGTTATTCTCGGCCTATTCACCCAGCAAAGGAGGCTTGACATGACTGGAACATTGATGAGTGACGCAGAACTGATAAGGAGATTGGGCACACATCCTGATCTACGAAGTCGAATTGAA
>JANMVT010000142.1:0-12087 GCA_031392945.1 Rhodoferax sp.
TCAAGCGGTCCGGCGGCACCTTGCAATGGAAACTGGCGGGCAACAAACGGCCGGTCGCGCTGTCTTCAAGCCGGTCGAGCACCTGGCGCATGATGCGAAAACTCGAGGGCACCAGGCCGCTGGCATCGCCCGAATGCACGCCCTCGGTCAAGATTTCCACCTTGAGCACGCCGCTGGCGATGCCGCGCAGGCTGCTGGTCAGCCAGAGCTGGTCGTAGTTGCCGGCGCCCGAGTCCAGACAGATCACCAGGGCCACGTCGCCCAAACGGTAGTTGCCCGGCGCGCGCAAGGCGTCCACATAAGGCAGCAGGTCGTAAGAGCCGCTTTCTTCGCAGGTCTCGATCAAACCCACGATACGCGGGTGCGCCACGCCTTGCGTTTGCAGGGCCTGGATGGCGGCAATGCTGGCATATACCGCATAACCGTCGTCGGCGCCGCCGCGCCCGTACAACTTGCCATCTTCGTACTTGGGCGTCCAAGGTCCCAAGTCACTGCGCCAGCCGGTGAATTCGGGCTGTTTGTCCAGATGGCCGTACATCAACACGGTTTGCGTTGACGCGGTTTTTGCCGGCCCCGAAGCTGAATCCGTGCCGCCGGATGCAGGCAGCTCAAAAAACAGCACGGGGGTGCGCCCCGGCAAGCGGATGATCTCCAGTGTCAGGCCCGCCACCATTTGCGCCTCGACCCAGTTGGCTGCGTTGCGCAGCACCGTGTCGATATGGCCATGCGCCTGCCATTCGCTGTCAAAGCCGGGCGATTTGGCCGGGATGCTTATGTAATCGGTGAGTTGGCGAACAATGTCGCTGTCCCACTGGCGGCTGACCTGGCCTAAGGCCTGGGCCGCATTCAGTGCAAATTGGGGTACTCGGGCGTTCATGCAAAACTCCTTCGGGGGTGCTTGGATGGATTATGCGGGCTGAGCCCCGCACAAATGCACCAATGGGGTGGAACAAACGCCAGCCGCGCCGCTCCAACCAGGTTCAAGCTTTGTTTTATCGGAGGCCACATGGCAAATTTATCAGGACCCGGCGCGAAATCAGGCTGGTTGGCCTTGTCGGCGGCCCTGCTGCTGGCTTTGGCCGGCTGCGCCAACCCGGACGCCCTGGTCGCTGGCACCTCGCGCGACCAGGTGCTGGCGCGCCATGGCAAACCCAGCGCGGAACTCAAGCTGGCAGCTGGCGAGCGTCTTCAATATTCGCGCCAGCCCGCCGGTCAGCAGGTGTACAACGTTGATCTGGACGCCGGTGGCAAGGTCGTCACGGCGACCCAGGTGTTGACCGAGGTCCAGTTTGCCAAGGTGCAGCTCGACACCTGGACCGCCGCCGACGTTCAGCGCGAATTCGGCAAACCGGCCATGGTTGAGGGCGTGCGGTCGTTCAACGGCCCGGTCTGGACTTACCGTTACCACTACTACGGCACCGACAAACAGTTTCATTTTTTCATCGACCCGGCCGGCGTGGTTCGCAAGGCACACGCCACGGTTGAGATCAAGTCCGCCGACGTCAGGGGCCTCTGAATTCAGCGCAGCAAAAAGTAAGCTGCGATCAGGTACAGGCAGGACGCAAACACTTTTTTCAGCGGGGCGATGTCGATCTGGTGCGCCAGGCGTGCGCCCAGTGGCGCAGTCAGCATGCTGGCACTTGAAATCACGATCAGGCCCGGCAAATAGAGGTAGCCAAACGCGCCTGGCGGCATCTGCGGCAAACCCCAGCCGGCCCAGATATAACCCACGGTGCCTGCCAGCGCAATCGGGAAGCCAAGCGCCGCCGAGGTTGCCACCGCCTTGTGGATGGTCACATTGCACCAGGTCATGAAGGGCACAGAAATAAACGCGCCGCCCGCGCCCACCATGCTGGCAACGCCGCCAATCACCGCACCCATGCCGAACATGCCAAGCCTGCCCGGCAACACCCGTGAGGGTTTGGGCTTGCGGTTCAAAAACATCTGGGTCGCCGAAAAACTGACAAACAGGGCGAACAGCAAGGACAAAACCCGCTCGGGCAAGGCCACGGCGACGCGCGCGCCAATCAATGACCCGGCCAGAATGCCCGGCGCCAGCATCAGCGCCACTGGCCACAAGACTGCGCCACGCGCGTGGTGCGCCCGCACGCTGGACAGTGAGGTAAAACAGATCGTCGCCAGGGACGTGGCCACGGCCATCTTGACGATGTGCGCTTCTGGGAAGCCCTTAGCCGTCAGCAGCACGGTCATGAAGGGCACCATCAGCATGCCCCCGCCAATGCCCAGCAAGCCGGCCAGAAACCCGGTGATGGCGCCCAGCGTCAGCAGCTCGACGATCAGCAGGGGGTCGATGGCGGTCAGGAAGTCCAAATCAGGGGCAGCCCAGCAGGTCGGCCAGTCGCGTCAGATTGGGGGCGTGCCAGGTGTTGTCAGGGTGGGGCGACACGTCTTTGGGTCGCGCCGCGCCAAACTCAAGCGGGCGCTCGATATAAGCGGTCTGCAAACCACAGGCCCGTGCCGCAGCCAGGTCGTCCTGGTGCGCGGCCACCAGCATCACATCTTGCGGTTGCAGGTCAAACACCTTGGCCACACCCAGGTAGGTGGACGGGTGCGGTTTGTAGGCCTTGAACACCTCGGCGGACAAAACACAGTCCCAAGGCAAGCCGGCACGTTTGGCCATATTGGTCAACAGACCCAGATTGCCGTTGGACAAGGAGCAGATGGTGAACCGGGTCTTAAGCCGGGTCAGGCCAGCGACTGAATCCGGCCAGGCGTCGAGCCGATGCCAGACCTTGTTCAGGTGGCGCTTTTGTGCCTCATCAAGATGGGTGATTTGAAACTTGCCCAGGATCTCATCCAGAATCATGCGGTGCAGGTCGTCAATCAGCGTCCAGCCCAGCTCGCCCGACATCACGCGTTTCATGGCGGGCACGTAACCGGCGCGCCAGGCCAGCGCGAATTCGCCACCATCAACACCCAAATTCATGGCGTTGACCTCGCGGGCTATGCTGCCGTGCCAGTCCACCACCGTGCCGAAGATGTCGAAGGCCAGCACGTTGACGGCGCGCGTGTTAGAGGTATTCATGAGAAGGGCTCTGATCAGGTGAAGGTGACCGACAGGCCCGACAGGGGCGCGCCGAAATCTGCAAACCAGGTTTCGCCAGGCGCCAGGGGCCAGGCGTCGGTCCAGGTTCCGGTGGTGATCACGTCACCGGGCAATAAATCCGGCGCACCGGGACATTGGCGCAGCTCATTCAAAAAATGCAGCAGCGCCAGCAGCGGGCTGTCCAGCACATTGCGGCCCTGACCGCGTTCGACGGCGGCGCCATCCCTGCTCAAGACGACTTCACAGCGGGCCAGGATGGTGTTGAGCTCTGACGCAGTACGCGCCACCTGGCCCATGTCAACGCGACGCCCCACCAGCAGGCGCGAATGCAGGCCACCGTCGGCCACTGTCATGGCCGCGTTGAACTTCCAGTCCGGCGCGTGCGACTGCACAATTTCAAAGCCCGGCGCGACCCAGTCAATGCATTCGAAAAGCTGGTCCAGCGTCGCGTTGGCGGGGGGTGTGGCGCGCATGCCGAACACCGCCTCGGGCTCCAGCCGGGGCTGGCAGCGCCCGGCCAGGCTGATGGTGGCATCACCCTCGCAAAACGCCAGGGTGCTGTCCCACACCGTGCCCCAAATCGGCGCGAACACGTCGTAGCGCGGCCAGATGTTGCGGTTGGTAAAGCCGATCTTGTAGCCGCGTGGCGGCTCACCCCGTGCCAGGCGCAGGCGGCGCACTTGCAGGGCCTGCTGATAGGCCCTGGCCACATCCGCACCGACCGATTCGCTGGCGGGCGCCGTCCATAAAGTGCCTTGGTCAAAATGCTGCAAGAGTTGCTCGGGTGTCATGGCCTTTACCTCGAAAACTTGAACACGGCCGTGCCGGCCATCAGGTTGGGCAGGCTGCGCACCACGCGGCTCTCCTGCAAACCAAAACTGTCCGACACCTTAAGCTGGTTGCGCGCGGCCAGGGTCTCAAAATCCGCATAGGTGCCGACGCGGATGTTGGGCGTGTCATACCACTGGTAGGGCAGGCGCTTGGTCACCGGCATGCGCCCCAGCAGCACGGCGAGGCGGTTGGGCCAGTGGCCGAAGTTGGGGAAGGCCACGATGCCGGATTTGCCCACACGCGCCGTCTCGCGCAGCATCACCTCGGCATTGCGCAGGTGTTGCAGCGTGTCGATCTGCAGCACCACGTCAAACGAGGCGTCGTCAAACATGGCGAGGCCCTCGTCCAGATTGAGCTGGATCACGTTGACGCCACGCTTGACGCAGGCCAGCACATTGGCGTCGTCAATTTCAATGCCGTAACCCGTGCAGTTGCGGCTCTGCTTCAGGTGCGCGAGCAAGGCGCCGTCGCCACAGCCCAGGTCAAGCACGCGCGATCCCGTCGGCACCAGGCCGGCAATGACGTCCATGGTGGCCAAGTCGCTCATGGGATGGCCTGCAATTCCGCATGAATGCTATTAAAATACGAGCTGACAAGGCCCATATAACGGGGGTCATCCAGCAAAAAAGCATCGTGGCCATGGGGTGCATCGATCTCGGCATAACTCACGTCGCGGCGGTTGTCCAGCAGGGCCTTGACCAGCTCCTGGCTGCGTTGGGGGCTGAAGCGCCAGTCGGTGGTGAAACTCACCAGCAGGAATTTGGCCGTGGCCCGCGCCAGCGCCAGGCTCAAGTTGCCGCCAAAGGCGCGCGCCGGGTCAAAATAGTCCAGCGCACGGGTGATCAGCAAGTAGGTGTTGGCATCAAAGTATTCCGCAAACTTGTCGCCCTGGTAACGCAGGTAACTTTCGATCTGGAACTCCACCTCAAGCGTTGAATACTTGTAGGCTGCGGCTTCGTTGCCAGCGGGGTCCGCCGTGGCAGAGAGTTCCCGCAAATGGCGCCCGAACTTCTCATTCATCACATCGTCACTGAGGTAAGTGATGTGCCCGATCATGCGGGCAATGCGCAGGCCGCGTTTGGGCTTGGTCTCGGGCTTGCCGCCCTGGGCGTAGAAGTTGCCGCCGTTAAAGTCCGGGTCGGTGGTGATGGCGCGGCGCGCCACTTCGTTGAAGGCAATGTTCTCGGCTGTCAGGTTGGGCGCGCTGGCAATCACCAGCGCATGGCACACGCGTGCCGGGTATTGTAGGGTCCAGCTCAGGGCCTGCATGCCGCCCAGCGAGCCGCCCATCACGGCCGCCAGCGTCTGGATGCCCAGCGCGTCCATCAGCCGGGCCTGGGTGTTGACCCAGTCCTCCACCGTGACCACGGGGAAGTCGGCGCCGTAAACCTGGCCGCTGCCGTCTGCGGCCAGGGGTGCATCCGGGTTCAGGTTCATCGGCCCGGTCGAGCCAAAACAGGAGCCCAGATTGTTCACGCCGATGACAAAAAAGCGGTTGGTGTCCACCGGTTTGCCCGGGCCGATCATGTTGTCCCACCAGCCTTCGGACTTGTCCTGGCCCGCGTACACGCCCGCCACATGGTGCGAGGCGTTGAGCGCGTGGCAGATCAACACGGCGTTGGACTTGTCGGCGTTGAGCGTGCCATAGGTCTCAAAGCTCAGGTCGTATGCGCGAATCGACGCACCGCTTTGCAGCGCAAGCGGCGCTTCAAAATGCATGGTCTGTGGCGTGACGATCATGGCTGACACGGTGTTTTCAAAAGCAGGGTGCAAGTTTGGCAAAAAAAAACCAGCGTCGCTAAAGGCGAAGCTGGCGGGGCACACGTCTTTAGCAGTACTTGTTAAGCGCCCGCAAGCTGAAGCAAATCGGCGCTGTGCCAGTATATCAAGCTGCGGGTTGGCGGGCAAATTGGCAAATGCTACTAACAAAAGAGCTAACTACGCATATTCCACGAGGGCCAACGGGTCTTTTGATTGGAAAGTGTGGTGATTGGGGTGTTTTGAGGCCAAAAGCGGTGCTTTGAGAAAGCGGGGAGCGGCTTGCTGGTCAGCTGACACTCCCCTCGCGTCTACCGTCTAACTTTTAGCCTGCCACGTGCGAACCACACTGGAACCGTGATCAAAGGCCCCGTTTGTGCTGGCCGCATTTGCTTTTGCAGTAGTGCATCCAGCTCAATTCGGAACGCAGTGCGTTCCAATTTGGGAACTACTGGAAAGCAGAGCGTTGAATCCGCTGCCCGCCCAACACGGCGACAGCGCAATGCGCATGCGGTTTTGGAGCGAAAACACACGCGGTTTGGCATGCTTGACGTTTCGGTCTGCGGTCGAAATATCCAATGCCAGTGCCTATAGAACCCCTTCGACGACGCGCCTTCCGCTCCAAAGCCCGGTCACATTGCACTATCACCATGCCGGGCGGGTGGCTCATTTGAGTTTGCGAAGGGTGAATACCGAAGACAGACTCGCGATTCATAAAATCCCACTGATCACTCGTTTGATTGTCGCCTTTGCTGGACGGATTCAACCGGTCGCTCGCTACTCAGGCGCACTAAGCTAAAAATCTCCGCAGCCTTGCCGCCATCGCGTCAATATTGCTCGTTTGACATTCCCAGATCGTCATTACGCCCCAGCCGTCAGCCCTAAGCCGCCGAACGGCACGGGAGTCCCTGCGCTGGTTCTTGGCAATTTTGTTGGTCCAATAGTCGAGATTCGATTTTGGAAGCCTTCCGTCCTTGCATTCCGCGTGCCCATGCCAGAAGCAGCCATGTACGAAGATTACCTTCTTCCGCGCGACAAATACGAGGTCGGGGCAACCGGGCAGTGAGCGTCGATGAAGCCTGAACCGGTATCCGAGGCGGTGGACGAGCGAACGCACTACCAGCTCCGGCTTAGTGTCCTTTCCCTTTATCGCACGCATTACGCTGGACCGTTTTTCTGTGCTGAATGTATCCATCTTAAGATCGTCTAGTGATTCGATTTGTGACTCATCGTCCGTAGACTGATTGTCTTCATAAGAGCAAAGTCCCTCTTGTGAATCGCATAAACGCAAATCAAAAGCTTGGACGGCGCATACGCGTGTTGCGATTGTCGCGTGGATGGTCGCAAGAAGAACTTGGTGCCCAATGTGGCATAGATCGTACCTACGTCAGCGGCGTAGAGCGCGGCGTGAGAAACCCTACGGTCACGGTTGTTGCCGCAATTGCTGCCGGTCTCAAGGTTTCCATTGAAGAATTATTCTCCGTCAGCCAGAGCTCGTAGACATGGATATTCAAAAACGAAGTAGCTCAGGGCGTGGTGAATATGAACTTGCTGGATCAGTTGGCAGCATAGCAACAAGCGGACTCATCGACAAACCATTGATTCTCGATACTCAGTCTGATCTTGGTCAACTATCAACAGGCATTTGGGCGAAATCACAAGGTGGCAAGCCTCGACTGAGAATGATCGAGAGGAGAAACGGAATCCACATCCACCGGCAGATTGAGGCGCTTTTGTTGATGCCACAGTCAATTCGCGACGAATCACTATTGCTCGGTGGCCAACCGGTAGTTCTCGCAGGACGGTACGTCCTCCAAAGAGTGGACGTGCCATCTGTTCGACTTATTGACGGCAAGGCAGTTCTCCAACTCGGAGCCATCGACTGCAACAACGATAGCCTAACCAGTCAAATTGACTTTCCGGACCGGATTCGAAGCATTCTTAGTCTGTACGCCGGTGCCGACGAACTGCCGCCTCGTGTGGCGAAGGCGCTTCGCGCCCATCAAGCCGACGTTGTTTCAAACCGCCGTGTCAGCGCTTCGACAGAGAAAATTGTTGCTGAGGTAATTGCAGCCACGGAGGAAGCGGCGAAAGAAAGTGACGTCGTTCTGATTCAAGGCGAAGATCCTGTGCCTTTGCTGCTGGATCTATTGCGTTCGCAGCCCACAGTCGAAATACCGTCGGTGTCTGAGATCGATCCTGCTGATCTGGTGATGCGGCGGAGGGTCGCCGACCGTTGGAGGCTGCAGAAAGACCGTGGCCCGGCATCTACAAAATTTAGGTCTGCTGTCCGCCATGCGTACAAATCAACCTGTTTGTTTTGCGGTCTCCGGCTCGTCTCAGACGACGTGAGAGTGCCGGGCATAGACGCTGCGCACATCGCAGCGTGGGCACACTACGAAGCGGATGTCGTTAGCAACGGAATATGCCTTTGCAAGCTACATCATTGGGCCTTCGATCAGTATCTGCTCGCCATCAAATTCGACCGTATCAAGGGTTATTCAATAGTCGTGACCAAACTTGCTCTCGGTGCGTTCGCTGGTGATGAGGCAGTCTTGAAGAGTCTAGACGCGGTTGCAGGGCCAATAGCCGTCAGTCGCCTTCCCACAGATACAAACGATTGGCCGCGTCCTCAGTTCTTGGCCCAACTATACGAGGACATGGGCGTCGACCTCTAATTTTTTCTTGGTTATCCGCTTCGGTGCCGCACCAACAAGAACACTGCGTGCGGTAAGCGCGCCAGCGACACGATGGCCAACCCACTCCGCGACGTTCACCGTGACTGCATTGCCTGCAGCGTGGTACCGCTTGGACTCTATCCGTTCTGAGTCTTCATCGAAGGTGCGCGGCAATGTCCAATTGTCAGGAAAGCCCTGGATACGTTCGGACTCCAGCGGGGTCAGTCGACGTACGCGACCGTCAGGGTATGAGACATAAGTGCGGCTCCAATCGGTGCCGGTGTGTCGTGCTGAGCAAGCATACAGACAGTAGGCTATTCCTTGGACGATTGGGCCTTTGCGAGGATTTCCATAGCTTGTCTTAAAGGGGGAAACAGACTTCTCCCCATTTGATCTGCTCGACGCATCGCTCCCTTCGCTGCATTCGGGCTCAAAAAGTATTTGTCCGGCAAGCTCTGGGTCTCGATGAGTGGCAACAATATAGACTCTTTGGCGTGATTGGGGGACTCCGAAGTACCGGCTGTTAAGCACTCGCCACGCCACACCATACCCGAGGTCGGCCAGCGTTTGAACAACGATTCCGAAGTCTCTCCCCCCGTGGGAAGAGAGCAGGCCTGGTACGTTTTCGATAACAACAACAGAGGGGCGGCAGCTTTCAATAAGCTTTGCGTAGTCGTAGAAGAGCCCCGATTTTTTTCCACGAAGACCGTTTCGCGGACCCATGCGGGCGACTGAGACGTCTTGACAGGGAAATCCTCCGACCCAAACATCTGCAACTGGGATTTCATTTGGTTTCACCTTTGTAATGTCAGTGGCCAATGGAACGTTAGGCCAGTGCTGGCCAAGGATCTTTTGGCAAAACGGCTCTACTTCACACTGCCATACGACTTCCATCCCCGCGCGCTCAAAGCCAAGGTCGAAGCCGCCAATGCCGGCGAAAAATGAAGCAACGCGAAGCGTCATAGTTATCTCGTTGTTTTCCTAAGGTTTGATCGTTGATACTGTATATTTTAACAGTACAAGCCTCCACACTGTGTATTCTGCCAGTAAAGGCCACAAGTGGCAATTACGTATCCCAAAATAATCATTTTGGGATCCCAACTTTACAGCTTTGGCGACGAAGCGTAGTATCAGCGTTGTTTTTCGACAATGCAATGGCAACAAATACATACCTTAAGAGCGAATCCCTGCGAGAAATGCTTAGCGTCGGTATGCAAGTCGAGGTGACAATTTCGGCGGAGAATGATTCTTTTCTCGTTCTTGTCGGGGAAGGGTTGACGCAACGCGCCCTACAAGCGAAGCGCGGGCACCTGCGGCGCTTTCGCACTCTGGACGGTGCAGCTCAGTTTTTGAACAAATTGGGCTGCCGTCACGCTACTATCGATATGGCGCGTTGGGACCCTGACCAGCGCTCAATAGGAAACGGACAGTCATCTGTTTAGCCCGGCCTTGTATCCCCCAAGCAGCCGTAACACTGTCATCGGGCTCTGACTTAGCCTTTTTACCCCAGTATCAAACCGAGTCGCCGCGCGGGGGCAGCTACGCCGGCAGCTTCAACCCAGCGCCTTCCCAATCCCTGCCTTATAGGCGCCATCCACCAGCACAAACAACATTCGGCACGGTTGGCCCAGGCATGGTTGGTGCCGCGTCGGATGAGGACGCTGCCGACCTTCAGCTCGGCCTCGGAATCGTCCAGCACCAGTACCAGCGTCAATGCGCTCTCGATCACGATGCCGTACGCTTCACAGAAACGCGAACCACGAGCAAGCCACCCCAATCCTCAAATGGCCTGAATCAAGGCTTAAAAACCACAACCCTCAAACCCTCCACCGCCGAGAAATACTTGGTGTTCGCGGTCAGCAAAGGCAAGCCGTGGCCAAGGGCCGTCGCCGCGATCAGCGCATCAGCCACATGCAGACTGTGCGACAAGGCATATTTCTCTACCAGTGCGCAAGCCGCGTCACTGATGCCTTGCGTGATGGGCAACACGTCCGCCGCGCCGGACTTGAAGGCTTTTTGCATGGCCTTGAGTTCGGTCTTGTTGCGGCAGCCTTGCGCCAGTTCCATGTACGACACGGCGGAGATGTACCAGTCCGGCGTGTTCTTGATGGCGGCGATGGCGCGGGCGTTGCCTCTGGCGTACCAGATCAGCACATCCGAATCAATCAACACGCCGCTGGCGGCAACGATTCGGCTGGCCATCAAAAGCGCGGCGCTCGCAAGCCGCGCACATAGGCGGCCGGGTCTGCCATGTCATCGCGCTTCGCCCACAAACCGTCAATGCCCTGAAGGCGTTGCGCCCTGTCGTCCGGACTGGCGCTGGCCTGCTGATCCAAAAACTGGTCCACCGCGCGGCGGATGAGCTCGCTCTTGGTGACGGCAGTACGCCGGCTGGCGGCATCCAGACGCAGCTGTTGCGCCTGTGTCAGGTAGATTTGGTCGCGCTCCTCGGGCTGCTGGCCGCCGCCCAAGGCCAGCCCTTCCCCACCGGCCCGATCAGTATCGTGGTTCCGCTGGCACCGGGTGATGCGGCGGACACTACCGCGCGTGCCCTGGGCGACGAGATTTCGAGGCTGCTGAAAACGCCGGTGGTCCTGGTGAATCGTCCGGGCGCCGGGGGCGCGGTTGGCACGAACACCGTCGTGCAAGCCAAGAAAGATGGTCACATGATTCTGTTTGCGCAAAATAGCGCGCTCACCTTTCGTGCCGTCCTCGACCCCCAAGCGGTCACTTACGATGCCCTGCGGGACCTGGTGCCGCTCGGCATTTCCTCACGCACGCCGAGCATCCTGGTTGTGCGTAGCGACGCGCCGTACAAGACGTTCGCAGAGTTGATCGACTACTCAAAAAAAAATCCGGGCCAGGTGCATATAGGCCACCCCGGCGTCGGCTCCGTCGGTGATTTCTGTGTGCAATTGATCAACGCGCTCACGGGGGTGGAACTGGTACCGGTTCCCTATACTGGCGCGGCGCCCTCCGTCACCGCATTGCACGGCGGCCATATCGAAGGCGTCGTGCTGGCACTCGGTGCACTGAGCACTCACCTCAAATCGGGGGCGTTCCGCGGGCTTGTGGCGTCAAGCCGGTTTCCCGAGTTTGCCGACATCCCCACGATGCGCGAGCTTGGGTTTAAGGAAGAGCTGTTCGGCGTGTGGTTCAGTTCTCTCGCGCCAGCGGGGATTCCCGATGACGCACGCAAGGCCCTCGTCGGCGCGATCGAACAGGCCGTCAAGGCACCCGCCATCACGGCGAGGCTGCTGCCGCTCGGCATTTTGCAGAGCTACGCCACACCTGAGCAGATGGCGACCGAGATCCGTGAGGAATTCAAGCGGGTCAGTGAGATGGCCAGGAAGACCGGTCTGGTCAAGTGACACCCGTCGCGCAGGGCTCGGATGAAATCTATGGCAGCAGGGCGGCCGCCGCAGCCTGCGCTTCCGGCACCACGTCGTAGGAATAAAGCTGCTTGCGGAATTCGGCGTGGGCGACGAGCTCTGCATCACGCACAGCCAGATCGGCGTTGGCAGAATCGACTCGCAGTCCATTCTGGCGGGCGCCAAGCTGAACCTCGGCCACACGCTCGCGTCGCAGCCGGTCGTAAGCCAGCAGCGCCGCCGGGACGGCCGACGCATCCACCCGCGCCAGGATCGTCGCCAGCGCCATGCCGTCCTCGATCGACTGGTTGGCCCCCTGCCCCAAATGAGGGAGCATCGGATGCGCCGCGTCGCCGAGCAGCGTCAGCCGGCCCTTGGTCCA
>JANMVT010000224.1:0-40392 GCA_031392945.1 Rhodoferax sp.
CGCAGCCACCACCAGGCTTACGCTTATTTGATGGTGCCGGACCTGGAAGGCCTGACCAAGCAGGCGTCGCAACGGCTGGACGCCATCCAGCAGATGGAAGAACTCGGCAGCGGCTTCTATTTGGCCATGCACGACCTGGAGATTCGCGGCGCGGGCGAAGTGCTGGGCGAAAACCATAGCGGGAACATGATGGAAATCGGCTTCCAGCTTTACAACGAGATGCTGTCTGAAGCAGTGCGCTGTCTGAAAGCCGGCATCGAGCCCGACCTGCTCAGCCCGCTGAACGTGACAACCGACATCAACCTGCACGCCCCCGCCCTGCTGCCCAGCGACTACTGCGGCGATGTGCACCTGCGTTTGAGCTTCTACAAGAAGTTGGCCACTGCCAAAAACGCCGACCAGATCGACGCCTTGCTGGAAGAAATCGTGGACCGTTTCGGCAAACTGCCGCCCCAGGCGCAGACCCTGATGGACGTGCACCGTTTGCGCGTTCTGGCCAAACCCTATGGCGTAGTGAAGGTGGATGCCTCACCCGCGCTGACTACCATCACCTTCAAAAAAGACCCGCCCATCGACGCCATGCACATCATCGAGCTGATCCAGAAAAGCCGCCACATCAAGCTGGCGGGCAATGAGAAGCTGCGCATTGAACTCGACCAGCCGGAGGCCAAAGACCGGGCACAGACGGTGCGGGATGTGTTGAAGCGGCTGGGGCAGCCCTTGGTGGTAGTCGCAGCATAGGCCGTAGCCTATGCTAAAATTTCATCTGTTCAACTCACTGTTGGAGGTCTGCTATGTCAAATTTTCCTTCACCCATGACTCCGCACGTTTCAGATGGTGTGGTCCCGTACCTGGTTGACTCACCATCGCGCCAAGTGCGCCTGTTCCGCAACGGCGCCAACCAGGCTGTGCGCATTCCCAAAGAATTTGAATTGCCGGGCAAGGATGCGGTCATCCGCCGTGAAGGCAATCGGCTGATCATCGAACCCGTCCAGCGCAAACCCGCCAAGGGCACGGCCGCCGCAATGCTGTGGGCCCTGGAAGAGATTCGAAAACTTGGGCCCTGTGAAGACCAGTTTCCAGACGTGGACGAAGGCCTGCTGCCTCTGGACGACATCGTGTTATGAGCATTTTGGCCGCAGACGCTACTGACACCAGCCAGCCGCATTATTTGCTGGACACCAACATCATCAGCCACATGATGGTGGATGCCGACGGTGCTGTAGGCAAACGTGCCCAAAAACTTCTGTTGAGCCAGCCGCAGCGGCAACTATGCACCAGCATCATCGTGCAATGTGAACTTGTCTACGGCCTGGCCAAGCGCCCGTCAAAAAGACTACAGCAAGCCTATGAATTTCAAATTGGCGGATTGGTCGTGTTGCCCCTGGATACTCATGTCGCGACTTACTACGCACAACTGCGAGCCGAACTTGAAACGCTTGGCCAGTCCATCGGGTCAAATGACACTTTCATCGCTGCCCATGCATTGGCCATTGGTGCCGTGCTGGTAACCGCTGATTCAGATTTCCGCCGCGTTCCAGGCTTGCGCGTTGAAAACTGGCTGGTAACCCCATGAGCACCCCTAACGACCTGCTGCAAAGCCTGGAAAACTTAAGCGCCCCGCAACTGCGCCGCCAGCGCACCGCGGGCCACAAACGCTATGATTTCCCCATGCCAGCCGTTGTAACCACTCCCGGAGGTTTTCATGCCCAGCCAACTTGAATATGTAGAAGCCCAGGTGATGCAACTCACCCCGGTCGAGCGCAACCACTTGCTGGAACGCATTTTTCTCAGTCTCGATGCCGATGCCGATGTGGAGGCCGCTTGGGACAAAGTGGCCGACGAGCGTGAAGCAGACATTGCTGCGGGGCGCGCGCATTGGGTTCCCGGTGACGAAGCCATGCTGCGGCTGCGCGCCAGACTGGCGCGATGAATTATTCCTTCTATGGCCAAGCCACTGGCGATGTAGCGGCTGCACAGGACTACTACTTTCAACACGCCGGGACGCAAGTTGCAACACGCTTCGTCAGTGAACTGGAGCGCGTCATACACCTCCTGCTGGCAAACCCAGGGTTTGGCACGCCCATTGCGCGGCAGCGCGTCTTCCCGCTGGCCAGCCAGCCCCGTGCGCTTTGACTTTGACGACCTGATGTGGCTCAAACAATGGATGCGCGAATCGGCACCTGCCGCGTCACGCTCTTCGCCACAAAATGACTATTGAATTGGCCTCCAGCCCTCGTCAAGCATTCGTAGTCAGCTATTAAAACGATAGTAATAAAATTCAGATGACACCCACAGAAATCTCCCCCGGCCTCGTCATCCAAGGCTTTGTGCTGCCGTTGAAACTGAGCGACTACAAACTCATCGCCTTCGACATGGACTCGACCCTCATCAACATCGAGTGTGTCGATGAAATCGCTGACGCGGCCGGGCGCAAGGCGGAAGTCGCCGCCATCACCGAAGCCGCCATGCGCGGCGAAATCACCGACTACAAAGACAGCCTGCGCCGCCGTGTGGCCCTGCTCAAGGGCGTGAGTGTGGCCAGCATGGAAGAGGTGTTGAACCACCGCCTGAGGCTCAACCCGGGCGCGGCGGATTTGGTGGCGGCCTGCCAAAAAGCAGGCATGGCGACCCTCCTGGTCAGTGGCGGTTTCACCTACTTCACGGACAGGGTGCGTGATCTGCTGAAGATCGACGCCACCCGCAGCAACATCCTCGAAATGGAAGACGGCCCCAAAGGCCTGGTGTTGACGGGCCGCATGGTCGATCAGTTTTGGGGCGACATTTGCGACGGCGAAGAGAAACGCCGCATGTTCATCCAGACCTGCGCCGCCAACGGCGTCCACCCGCGCAACGCGATCGCCATGGGCGACGGGGCGAACGATTTGCCGATGATGTCGGTGGCAGGGCTTTCCGTGGCTTACCACGCCAAGCCCAAGGTGCGCGAGCAGGCGATGGTGGCGATTAATTCTGGCGGGCTGGATCGGCTGCTTGAAGTCCTGGTTTGATTCGCAGCGTCACCGTTTCTATTGATCCACGTCAAGGGGCTTTCCTGCACAAAGTCTAGAGTGACCCTCACGAGAACCCTCGTGAGGAGAACACTATGCGCAAACCTTTGACGGCGGCAATCCAGCATGCCACTACAGCGATCCTTCTTGCCAGCATCACCCTGACTGCCTGCAGCAAGTCAGAAGCGCCTGCCGCGACTGCTGCGGCAGCACCAGCGGCCAGCGCGCCAGGTTCCGCCAAGGGTGACTTCGGCCCGCCGCAAGGCGAGCCGATCAAGGCCGTGCTGACCAGCCCGCCCAACGTGCCTCCCGCCACGGGGCGAAAAGCGCCCGCCAAGGTGATTGTGGAACTGGAGGTGCGCGAGGTCGAGATGGAAATCTCGGAGGGCGTGAAGTACACCTTCTGGACTTTTGGCGGCACGGTGCCCGGCAGTTTCATCCGCGTGCGCCAAGGCGATACGGTGGAGTTCCATTTGAAGAACCATCCTGATTCCAAAATGCCGCACAACATTGACCTGCATGGCGTCACCGGGCCCGGCGGTGGCGCGGCATCGAGTTTTACCGCGCCGGGACACGAGTCACAGTTCACCTTCAAAGCCTTGAACGCAGGTTTGTATGTCTACCACTGTGCCACGGCGCCGGTTGGCATGCACGTGGCCAATGGCATGTACGGACTGATCTTGATTGAGCCGCCCGAGGGCCTGACGCCGGTAGACCATGAGTACTACGTGATGCAAGGCGACTTCTACACCACTGGCAAATACCGTGAAAAAGGCCTGCAGCCGTTTGACATGCAAAAGGCAATTGACGAGCGCCCCACCTATGTGTTGTTCAACGGCGCGGAGTCGTCCCTCATTGGCGACAAGGCGCTCAAAGCCAAAGTCGGCCAGAACGTGCGCCTGTTTGTGGGCAACGGCGGGCCAAATCTGGTGTCGAGTTTTCACGTGATTGGTGAAATTTTTGACCGCGTCTGGTTTGAAGGCGGCTCCAAGTCGCAGGAAAACGTGCAGACCACGCTGGTGCCCGCAGGTGGTGCGGTGATTGCAGAGTTCCACACCGAAGTGCCCGGCACCTATGTGATCGTGGACCACTCGCTGTTCCGTGCCTTCAACAAAGGCGCCTTGGGCATGCTGAAAATCGAAGGCCCCGACAACAAGGCCATTTATTCCGGCAAGGAGATCGATTCAACTTACCTTGGCGACAAGGCTGGTGACTTGAGCACGGTTGCAACTGCGAGCAAGGCCTCGGTGGCAGGAAACTTGACCAAGGACATGCAGATCCAGGCTGGCGGCGCCCTGTTCGCAGGCACCTGCTCCGTCTGCCACCAGGCCAATGGCGAAGGTTTGGCGGGCGTGTTTCCGCCGCTGGCGAAGTCGGACTTTCTGGCTGCCGGCCATGCCAAGGCGATTGGTGTTGTGCTCAATGGCCTGAGCGGCAAGGTCACGGTCAACGGCAAGGACTACAACTCCGTCATGCCGCCAATGAGCCAGCTCACCGACGATGAGATTGCCAACATCCTGACCTACGTCACCAACAGCTGGGGCAACCCCGGCACCCAGGTCACGCAGGCCGAGGTTGCCAAAGCCCGCGCCGGCACACCGCGCCCCCAGGGCGCCGCGCATTGACAACGGGCAAGCCCGCGATGAAAGGCCCTGTCCCACAAGCCATCCCGCCAGACTTGCGCCGCGCATTGGCGCTGGGAATGGCACTGGTGTTGGCCGCTGGATGGGGGATGTGCGTTGGTGCAGCGCAGCCGGTCTACAAAGCTTTGCCACCCGGCATATTCAAAACGGTCTTGCCGCCGGACGGCAAACAGGGGCTCGCCAGTGTCAAAGCCTTTTCATTGCGCGCCCTGCCCGTCACCAACGCCGAGTTCGCAGCCTTCACCCAAAAGTCGCCTGAATGGCGTCCCGCGCTGGTGCCCGCCGTGTTTGCCGATGGCCAGTATTTGAACCACTGGCCAGCCTCGGGCAAACCCGGCCCCGATCAGTTTGCCCAACCCGTGATCAACGTAAGCTGGTTTGCCGCCCAGGCCTATTGCGAGGGCGAAGGCGCGCGCCTGCCGACCTGGCATGAATGGGAATTTGCCGCCGCAGCGGATGAAAAGCGCTTTGACGCCCGGGCTGACCCGGCCTGGCGCGAGCGCATCCTGTCCTGGTACAGCCGCAAGTCCGGCCCCTTGCCAGGGGTGGGGGCCGGCGCTAAAAACATCTATGGCGTGCATGACTTGCATGGCGTGATCTGGGAATGGGTGCATGACGCCAGCGCCATGATGGTCAGCGGCGACAGCCGCAACCAGGGCGACCCGGACACATTGCAGTTTTGTGGCGCGGGCGCCTTGTCTGCCAATGACCGCGAGAACTATCCCGTCTTGATGCGCATCGCCATGTTGTCGTCGCTCACTGCCGCCAGCACCACGCGCAATCTCGGGTTTCGCTGTGCCAGGGACTTGAACCTGGGCAAGTTAAGCAAAGGAAACAAAAAATGAAACGCTCCCAGTTCATCCGACTGGCGCTGCTGGTTCCCGCCTGTGTGGCCGGGCAGTTCAACGCCCATGCCGCACCACCGTCCCTGCCCGGAAGTTCGGTCTATCAACTCAAAGTTCCCTTGCTGGATCAGGATGCGCACAAGACGCGTTGGGATGATGCGCCCGCTGGCCCGCGCATCGTCAGCATGTTTTACAGCAATTGCGACTTCGTCTGCCCCATGCTGTTTGAGGCCATCAAGAATGTGGAAGCGGCCCTGCCGCCTGAGTCACGCAATCACCTGAGTGTGGGGCTGATCTCGCTGGACCCGCAGCGTGACTCGCCGGCCGCATTGAAGAAAACCGCCAGCCAGCGCAGCGTTGACGAAACCCGCTGGCGCCTGTACCGCGCCGACGCCGCAAACGTGCGCAAACTCGCCGCCACACTTGGCATCCAGTACAGGCGACTCGCCAGCGGCGAATTCAACCACTCAACGGTCTTGATCCTGCTGGACGCACAAGGCCGGATCGTCGCCCGGACCGAAAAAATTTCCAGCATCGATCCGGCGTTCATAAATGAAGTGAAGAAGCTGACGGCCAAGGGCTGAGTTTCAAACCCGCTTCGTCCAGGAGCGAAGCGCAGGACATTCGCGGAGCCGTCCGCCACGGGCCGGGCATCGGTTGAGACCAACGACGCCACGAGCGCACGGCCCGTACGTCGTTCGCCATGCGCTTGCGGTCACCCGCCGCCAAGTTGGGAAATCGGGAAACCGTCGGTATCTGACACACCTTTCACCGGCGACACGCGCGCCACAACCCGCTTGCTTTTAGGATTCACGTGAATATCCTTTTGCCAACACGCATCACCCCGCCGCCGGCACCAAAAACTCCCGGCTGATCTGCGCGCCCAGGTCGTTCACGCGGTCCAGGAATTGCGTGAGGTAGGCGTGCAGGCCGGTGGCCAGGATTTCGTCGATGCGGCCATACTTCAGCTCGGCGGCCAACTTGCCGGCGCGACGGCTGGTCTCTGATCTGTCGTCATTGGCGACCAGGGCCAGGTTGTTGACGACGGCGTTCAGGCTGGCGTGCAGCGAGCGCGGCATGTCGGCGCGCAGGATCAGCAACTCGGCCACGCGCTCGGGCTTGATCACGTCGCGGTAGACCTTGCGGTAGACCTCAAAGCCCGAGACGCTGCGCAGGATGGCGCTCCAGTGGTAGAAGTCGTATTCCTGGTCCTTCTCGCTGGCGGCGCCGAAAAAGTCGCTTTGCACGGCGTGGAACTTCACGTCGACGAGGCGCGCGGTGTTGTCGGCGCGTTCCAAGAAGGTGCCCAGGCGCATGAAATAAAGCGCTTCATCCATCAGCATGGTGCCCACAGTGACGCCGCGAGAAAGGTGCGAGCGGAACTTGACCCATTCAAAAAACTGCGGGGGGTCGCGCTCGAATTCACCGGCCTTGACCATGCGTTTGACTTCGAGCCAGGTGGTGTTGAGCGTCTCCCACACTTCGGTTGTCAACGTGCCGCGCACGGCGCGGGCGTTTTCGCGGGCGGCGCTCAGGCACGAGATGATGCTGGACGGGTTGCTTTCGTCCTTGACCATGAAGTCCATCACCGACTGCGCCCGTATGTCGCCGTGCAATTCAGTGTAGCTGGGCAAAAGCTCGCTGATGCTGATCACGCCCTGCCAGCCGACCTGGGCCACGGCCTCGGACTGGGGCAGAAGGCTGGTCTGGTAATTCACATCGAGCATGCGGGCGGTGTTCTCGGCGCGCTCGGTGTAGCGCGACATCCAGAACAAATGGTCGGCGGTGCGTGACAACATGGTGGGGGTCCTCGGGCTTTGGTGCGATCAGGTCACGACATCTGGGTTTGGGTCTGCTTGGCGGTCGGCGTATAGGCAGGCGCGGCGCCCGGCTTGGGCGCCAGTGCGCCGGCAGGTGCTGCGGTTTCTGTAGCGGCGGGCGGGATGGACGCGGCGTCACCTTCCAGAATCCAGGTGTCCTTGGTACCGCCGCCCTGGGACGAGTTAACCACCAGGGAGCCTTCTTTCAGGGCCACGCGGGTCAGGCCGCCGGGCACCATCTGCACGGTCTTGCCACTGAGCACATAGGGCCGCAGGTCGATGTGGCGCGGCGCGATGCCGGTTTCAACAAAAGTCGGGCAGCTCGACAGGCTCAGCGTGGGCTGGGCGATGTAGCCGCTCGGGTTGGTGACCACCGCTTTGCGGAAATCCTCTATCTCCTGCGTGGTGGCGGCCGGGCCGACCAGCATGCCGTAACCGCCTGCGCCGTGCACCTCTTTGACCACCAGGTCCTTGAGGTTGGCCAGGGTGTAGGCCAGGTCGTCCTTGTTGCGGCACATGTAGGTGGGTACGTTGTTCAGGATCGGTTTTTCGCCCAGGTAGAACTCGACCATTTTGGGCACGTAGGGATAGATCGATTTGTCGTCGGCGATTCCCGTTCCGACCGCATTGCAAATGGCCACATGGCCCGCGCGGTAGACCTCGAGCAGGCCGGCGCAGCCCAGGGTCGAGGTGGGGCGGTACACATCGGGGTCGAGAAAATCGTCATCCACGCGGCGGTAAATCACGTCCACGCGTTTGGGGCCGCGCGTGGTGCGCATGTAGACAAAATTGTCCTTTACCATCAAGTCCTGGCCCTCGACCAGTTCCACGCCCATTTGCTGCGCCAGGAAGGCGTGCTCGAAATAGGCGCTGTTGAACATGCCGGGGGTCAGCACCACCACCGTCGGCTCGGCCGTCGTGGCAGGGCTGCTGGCGCGCAGGGTCTCAAGCAACAAGTCCGGGTAGTGCGCGATGGGCGCGACACGGTGTGCGTTGAACAGCTCGGGGAACAGCCGCATCATCATCTTGCGGTTTTCCAGCATGTAACTCACGCCACTGGGCACGCGCAGGTTGTCTTCCAGCACGTAATACTCGCCCTCGCCTGCCGCGTTGGGCGCGCGCACGATGTCGATGCCCGAGATGTGTGAATAGATATTGTTCGGCACGTCCACGCCCACCATCTCGGGGCGGAACTGGGCATTGTTTTCAACCTGGTCGCGCGGCACCAGGCCAGCCTTGATGATCTCCTGGCCGTGGTACACGTCGTGGATAAAACGGTTCAGAGCGGTGACGCGCTGCACCAGGCCGGCTTCCATCATCGACCACTCATGCGCGGGGATGACGCGCGGGATCAGGTCAAACGGAATCAGGCGCTCGGTGCCGGCGCCGTCTTCATCTTTCTCGCCGTAGACGGCAAAGGTGATGCCGACGCGGCGGAAGATCATCTCGGCCTCTTCGCGCCGCTTGGCCATCATGTCGCCAGGTTGGCGCGCCAGCCATTCGTCGTAGATCTTGTAGTGATCCCGGATTTGCGCACCATGGGTGAAGAACTCATAGGGCAACTGGGTGTACATCTCGTCGAATTTCTGCATAAACATCTATCTCCTGATGTAAGGATAGCAAGTTATGCGCCAACTGGGCGCATATCCTTCTGTCCGGCTCTGTCCAGCTCTGCCCGGCGGCGGTCAGGGCACGCGGTGGTGCCAATACCGCAGAGCTTCCAGGCGCTGGCATTTAACCGCATGGGGCACGGACGAACCCCAAGTCGCCGCGCCGCAATGCGCAGAGTCGAACACCTGGATGTGGCGTGCTTCATAACGGTCCATCACCAGATCCGCCGGGTGGCCGAAGCGATTGCGGTAACCAGCCTGCACCAGGGCGATTTGCGGCTGCACGGCGTCCAGAAATGCGCCGCTGCTGCTGGTTTTGCTGCCGTGGTGGGGTACCAGCAGCAGGTCGGATTTAAGGTTGCCTGCGGCCACCAGCCTGGCCTCTTGCGCCTGCTCGATGTCGCCCGTCAGCAAGGCCACCTGGTCGCCGTTGCTGATGCGCAGCACGCAACTCATGGCATTGCTCTTGTTGGCGACCTCGTAGTCGCCTGCGTAAGGCTGCAGCACGTCAAAATCCACTCCGTCCCAGCGCCAATGTTGTCCGGCCACGCAACGCTCGGCCTTGCGCACGGCCTGCAACTCGTGTTCGTCTTCGATGGAGCTGAGCAGTTCGGCCTGCGGCTGCATGGCCAACACCGCCAGCGCGCCGCCCGTGTGGTCGATGTCGCGGTGGCTCAGGACGAGCTTGTCCACCTTCAGGTCCAGCGCGCGCAGCAAGGGCACCAGCACACGGTGCCCGGCGTCGCTCTCGCGGCTGAAGCGCGGCCCGGCGTCGTAGACCAGGGCATGGCTGGCGGTGCGCACAATGAGGGCGTTGCCCTGGCCGATGTCGGCCGCCAGCAATTCAAACTGCCCCATTTCAGGGCGCGGCGCTTGCCACAACAACACCGGCAACATCATTGGCAGGCCCATCCAGCGCAACGGCCAGGGCAGCGGCATGGCCAGCAAGATACCCGCAACAATACCGGAGATACCTGCCCATACGGGTGCTTGCGCTATCGACACCGTAGCAAATGGCCACTGCATCAGCCATTGCAGGTACCAGGCCAGTGCCTGCACTGCCCAGGCGGCGACATCCCATATTGGTGCGAAGAACGTCCCCAACATGGCCAGCGGTGTGATGACCAGGGTCACCCAGGGGATCGCCAAGGCATTCGCCACCAGGCCGACCACCGAAACCTGGCCGAAGAGAAGCAAGGTCAAAGGCGTCAGCGCCAGGGTGATCACCCACTGCTCCCTGAGACTCGCCCCCACGCTTGCCGCTACGCGTGCTGCGCTGCCCCCCAAGGGGGTTAATTTGGCTACGCCGCTCTTCGAGAACCCTAGGGGCGGCCCGTCGGGAAATTCCGCCCCCGCCGTCGAAATCCACCGGTTTAAGTGGTCATTTGTGCCATTGGCCCCCGTGGGATATGCGTAATTAGCTCCTTTATCTGTAGCAAATAGAACACCCACCGCGACAAAGCTCAGCCAGAAACCGGCTTGCATCAGGGCCCACGGATCCCAGGCCACCACCACGGCGCAGGCCAGCATCCAGACCTGCGGCCAAGGCCAGCGGCGGCCCGACAGCCGCAGCAAACCCACGGTCGCCAGCATCAAGATGGTGCGCTGGGCCGGCACGCCGCCGCCGCTGAAGGTGGCATAAGCCGCCGCCAGCAGCACGCCGCCAATCAAGGCGGCATTGGGCGCCGGGAAAGCCAGGCACAGCCCTTGTGAGCGGCGCCAGGCCCAGCCGATGAGCAATGCTGCACCCCAGGCGAACATGGTCACGTGCAGGCCCGAGATTGACATCAAGTGCGCCACCCCCGTCGCGCGGAAGATGTCCCAATCCGCGCGTTCAATCGCGTTTTGGTCGCCCACCACCAGGGCGGCGATCACGCCAGCGAGTTTGCGGTCTTTCACCCGCTCGAAAATGGCGTCGCGCACGCGCTGGCGCAGGGCCTCCACCGGGTGCGCCCAGGTTTGCGCCAGGCGCTGCGGCGCGGCGTCCTTGGTGCCCGCACGCACGTAACCGGTGGCTTGCAGGCCCTGCTCCCACAGCCACAACTCGTAGTCAAACCCGTGCGGGTTGCTGCCGCCGTGCGGGGCTTTGAGGCGCACCGTCATCTGCCAGCGCTCGCCGGCAGCCACCTCGCTGGGCTGGCGCTGCAGCTCGGCGCCGGATTGTGGTGGCGATGGCGGTTGCGATTGCGACCCGGCCGAACCAAACACGCCGTTGTACCAGCCCAGGTAAATGCTGGGCGGCAATTGCACCGCGCCACCTGGTGCGCCCGAATCCCGCGCAGATTCAACATCCAGGCGAAAGCGCAAACCTGCTTCATTGCGCTGCGGCATGGCGGCCACCACGCCGGTCACGCGGATGTCCTGGCCCTCGAGCGCGGGGTTCAAGCCGTGGCCTGAATACGCCACGGCACGCCAGCCGGTCAGGCCGTAGGCCAACAGCCCGGCTGACAGGACGGCCAGCGCCGTCAAGCCCAGGCGCCGGCCCGGCGTCGCGGATTGATTCGCTCTTTTTTTAATAGCTGAATACGCATATGCCACGAGGGAAAACAGCATAAAAGACCAGTAAATGCCGACACCAAACAGTTCCACCTGCTGCAACTGGGCCGCTGTGCCGGCCACCCACGCCAGCAAGACGGCAAACAGCAGGGAGATCCTGGTCTGGGCTGAATGCGGCTGGTCTGGCATGGCCAGATGCTAACGCCTGCCTTCGCCCGCGCTCCGGCTTGCAGCCTCAAGTTTCATTCTGGCTTCAATATTGCTAGTATCCAAGCATGTCTATTCACGCTGCACTCAACCACGTCACCCACTACACCTACGACCGCCTGGTCAACCTGGGGCCGCAAATGGTGCGACTGCGCCCGGCGCCGCACTGCCGCAGCAAGATCATTTCTTACGCGCTAAAGGTCGAGCCGGCCGGGCATTTTGTCAACTGGCAACAAGACCCGTTTGCCAATTACCAGGCGCGCCTGGTCTTCCCGGCCAAAACCAGGGAGTTCAAGGTCACGGTCGATCTGGTGGTGGAAATGGCGGTCTACAACCCGTTTGACTACTTTCTGGAACCGTCGGCGATGGAATTCCCCTTCACCTACGAAGCCCAGCTCAAGGAGGAGCTTGCGCCCTACCTGGTGGCCGAACCGGTCATGCCCCTGGTGGAGGCCTATCTGGACAAGATTGACATGGGCAAACGCGCCACCAATGACTTTTTGGTCGCGCTCAATCAACTCGTCAGCAAAGACATCAAGTACCTGATCCGCATGGAGCCGGGTGTGCAAACACCAGAGGAGACACTGGCCTTGGGCTCGGGCTCCTGCCGCGACTCAGGCTGGCTGCTGGTGCAACTGCTGCGCAACCTGGGCCTGGCAGCGCGTTTTGTCTCGGGTTACCTGATCCAGCTGAAACCCGACGTGAAATCGCTCGACGGCCCGAGCGGCACCGAGGTCGATTTCACCGACTTGCACGCCTGGTGCGAGGTCTACCTGCCGGGCGCGGGCTGGATCGGGCTGGACGCGACTTCAGGCCTGTTCGCGGGTGAGGGCCACATCCCGCTGGCCTGCACGCCCCAGCCTTCCGGCGCGGCGCCAATTGAAGGCGGCGTGGACGAGAGCGAGGTCGAATTCAGCCACCACATGCAGGTGACCCGCATCTTCGAGTCGCCGCGTGTGACCAAACCCTACACGCCCGGGCAATGGGCGCAAGTGATGAAGCTCGGCGCTGCCGTGGACGAACAACTGGCGCAAGGCGACGTGCGCTTGACCATGGGCGGCGAGCCGACCTTTGTGGCCGTGAACGACCGCGACGCCGCCGAATGGAACACCGATGCGCTGGGCCCCACCAAACGCGGCTTTGCCACCGAACTCACGTTGAAGCTGCGCAACGAATACGGCCAGGGCGGCTTTTTGCATTTCGGCCAGGGCAAGTGGTACCCGGGTGAGCAGTTGCCGCGCTGGGCCTTGAACATTTATTGGCGCACTGACAAACAAAAGATATGGGCCAACCCCGCCTTGTTCGCCGATGAGCGCGTGCCCACGCACTACACCAGCGAAGACGCCAAACGCTTCACCCAGACCCTGGCGGGCAAGCTGGGCATCACCGACAAATTCATGGAAAGCGCCTATGAAGATGTCTGGTACTACCTGTGGCGTGAACGCCGCTTGCCGGTCAATGTGGATCCGTTCGACTCCAAACTGGATGATGCGATGGAGCGCGCCCGCCTGCGCCGCGTGTTTGAGCAAAAGCTCGATGCTGTGGTTGGTTATGTGCTGCCAGTGAAAGTCGCGGACAAGCCGGTGTCGTCCAAAATGAAATGGGTCACCGGTTCCTGGTTTCTGCGCGACGAACGCATGTACCTGATGCCTGGCGACTCACCCATGGGCCTGCGTTTGCCACTCGATTCATTGCCCTGGGTGAATGAAGCGGATTTCCCGTACCTGGTGGCGCAGGATCCGTCGATAGACCGGGCGGCATTGCCCGCGCACGAGGCGCTGGCGGCGCGGTATGTGCCCGGGGCGCAAACCATGGCCGTGCCTGGCAGTGTTGCCGGCGCTCACCTGGCCGACGCGCCGGTGGAGCCTGCCGCGCCTTATTTGACGGGCGCGGGGCCGCAAACCGAGGCCGTGCGCAAGTTTCAAAGCGACGTGGGCATCGGCCAGGGTGCCACGAGCGCACAAAGTTCCGCGCAGACTGAACCGGCGGACTTTACGCGCGTGCCTGCGCCAAACCAGTCCGCACACTGGATCACCCGCACCGCCCTGTGTGTGGAAGTGCGCGATCCAAGGCGCGCCAGCGGCCCCAAAGCCGAGGCGGTCGGCAAAAAGTCCGGCGTCCTGTACGTCTTCATGCCGCCCCTGGAGAAACTGGAAGACTATCTGGACTTGCTGGCGGCGATCGAGGCCGCCGCCGAAGAATTGAAAATCAAACTGGTGCTTGAAGGCTACCCGCCGCCGCGCGACCCGCGCCTGAAACTGCTGCAAGTCACACCCGACCCCGGCGTGATCGAGGTCAACATCCACCCGGTGAACAATTGGCCCGAACTCGTCACCAACACCGAATTTCTGTACAACGCCGCGTTTGAGTCACGCCTGTCGGCCGAGAAGTTCATGACCGACGGCCGCCACACCGGCACCGGCGGGGGCAACCATTTTGTGATGGGCGGCGCCACACCGGCAGACAGCCCGTTTTTGCGCAAGCCTGAGCTACTGGCCAGCCTGCTGCTGTACTGGCACAACCACCCGTCTTTGAGCTACCTGTTCAGCGGCATGTTTGTCGGGCCGACCAGCCAGGCGCCGCGCGTGGACGAAGCGCGCAACGACCAGTTGTACGAGCTTGACATCGCCATCGCACAAATCTACAAGAACCGCGAGCTGTATGGGCAATTTTCCGACGGGCCGCCCCTAGGAAAATTTGCCCCCTCGGGGGGCAGCGACCCACACGAAGTGGGGAAGCGTGGGGGCAATCCGATGCCGCCCTGGATCGTTGACCGTACGCTCAGGAATATTTTGATCGACACCACCGGCAACACGCACCGCAGCGAGTTCTCCATCGACAAGATGTACTCGCCCGACTCGGCCACCGGCCGCCTGGGCCTGCTGGAATTCCGTGCCTTCGAGATGCCGCCGCACCCGCACATGAGCAGCGCTCAGCAACTCTTGCTGCGCGCCCTGGTCGCGCGTTTCTGGAAGACGCCCTACAAGGCCCCGGCCACGCGTTGGGGCACCGCCCTGCATGACCGCTTCATGCTGCCCAGCTTCATCAAACAGGACTTTGAGGACATCATCGCCGAGATGCGCCGCGACGGTTATGCGTTTGACCCAAGCTGGTTTGCGCCGCATTATGAATTCAGGTTCCCCCTGGTGGGCGCCATCCAGTCGTCGGGCATTGAACTGACCCTGCGCGCCGCCCTGGAGCCCTGGCATGTGATGGGCGAGGAAGGCGCGCCGGGCGGCACCGCGCGTTACGTAGACTCGTCGCTGGAGCGCATTGAAGCGCACGCCAGCGGCATGAACGAGAGCCGTTATGCGATCACCTGCAATGGCCGGGCGCTGCCGATGCAATCGACCGGCACCACGGGCGAATATGTGGCGGGCGTACGTTACAAGGCCTGGAACCCGCCCAGCAGCCTGCACCCGACCATCGGCGTGCACGCGCCGCTGACCTTCGACATTGTGGACACCTGGATGAAACGCTCGGTCGGCGGCTGCCAGTACCACGTGGCCCATCCCGGCGGCCTGAGTTACGACAGCTTCCCGGTCAACGCCTTTGAGGCCGAAAGCCGGCGCCTGTCGCGCTTTGTGGCCATGGGCCACACGCCGGGCGTGATGGACATCCCGCCAGCCACCATCAACGTGGCGGGCAGCAAAGAGTTCCCCTTCACGCTCGATTTGCGTCACCCAAAATAGGCAAGACATCAACATGGCATCACTCAATTTCATCGGTGGCGAAAAAGGCGGGGTCGGCAAGTCCGTCGCGGCTCGGGTTCTGGCCCAGTACTTCATCGACAAGGGCCGGCCCTTCACCGGCTTTGACACCGACCGCTCGCACACCTCGTTCACGCGCTTCTACGCCGACTATGCAGCACCCGTGATTGTTGACACTTACGAGGGCCTGGATCTGATCGCCTCGGTGTTTGAGGAGGCTCCTGCGGCAACGTTAGCCCATCCTGAGGGAAAGCAAAAGAGCGCGATCGTGGACCTGGCTGCGCAGACTGCCGCGCCGCTGTCGCGCTGGATCCGCGACTCGGACCTGCTGGCCCTGCTGGCCGACATGGGTGTCACGGTCAACTTCTGGCATCTGGCCGACGCCGGCAAAGACTCGGTCGATCTGCTGGACCGCCTGCTCAACACCTATGGCGCCGGGCCGAATTACATCGTCGTCAAGAACCTGGGCCGGGGCTCGGACTTTTCGCAGCTCGACAATTCAGCCGCGCTCAAAAAGGCCCTGGCCCTGGGCGGCAAAGTCATCACCCTGGCCCAGTTGCATGAAGGCAGCATGCGCAAGATCGACCGGCAAAACGCCAGCTTCTGGGCCGCCATCCACACGACGTCCGGACCCGACAGCCTTGGCATGCTGGAGCGCCAGCGCGTGAAGACCTGGCTCAAAGGCGCCTACACCACGCTCGATGCGCTGCCGCTGGGTTAGCGTTATGGAACGACTGGCCAGCCCAACTTTCAGGCAAAGGCCAGCACCCCGTCATCCACCTTGCCAAAACGCAGCAGCATGATGTCTTTGGGATAGTTCTGGTACAACTTCCAGGGCGCACGCGAGCCTTGTTTTGGGAAGAGGTGCATCGAGCGGGCCAAGTAGCTCGATGAAAAATCGACCCAGGGCTGCTCGGTGACGCTCGCGTCGTTGTTGCGCGGCGTGGCTTGGGCGAAGCCGTTCTTCTTCATGTGATTGAGCAGGCGGCAGACGTACTGGCAGGTCAGGTCGCACTTGAGCGTCCACGACGCGTTGGTGTAGCCGAAGGACGACGCCAGGTTGGGAATGCCGCTGTACATCAAACCCTTGTAGTTCATGGTTTTGGCCATGTCCACCGGCTTGCCGTCCACGCTGAGCTTCAGGCCGCCCAGCACTTGCAGATTCAGGCCGGTGGCGGTGATGATCAAATCGGCGTCGAGCTTTTCGCCGGACTTCAAGGCGACGCCGGTCTCGGTGAAGGATTCGATCTGGTCGGTTACCACCGAGGCGCGTTGGGCCTTGATGGCCTCAAAAAAGTCGCCATCGGGCACCAGGCACAGGCGCTGCTCCCAGGGGTTGTAACGTGGCGTGAAGTGTTTTTTGACGTCGTAGTCCGGCCCCAGGGCCATGCGCACACCGCCCAACAGAAGGCGCTTCATTTTGGCAGGGTCGGTGCGGCACAGGCGAAACACGTACATGCCCAGCAAGACGCGTTTCCAGCGGGTGATGCCATACGCCGCCATGGCCGGCAAAAAGCGCCGCAGCCGGTTAGCCCAGATGTCTTCAGCCGGGCGCGCCACCACGTAGGTCGGCGAGCGCTGCAACATGGTCACATGCGCGGCCTTTTTGGCCAGTTCGGGCACCAGGGTCACTGCCGTGGCGCCGCTGCCAATTACCACCACGCGTTTGCCGGCATAGGCCACGTCGTCGGTCCATTTTTGCGGGTGCACGACCTGGCCCTTGAAACGGTCATAGCCAGGGAATTCAGGCGTGAAACCTTCGACATAGCTGTAATAACCGGCGCACATGAACAGGAAATTGCATCGGATGGCGACCGCCTCCTTTGTCCCGTCAGCGCCTTCGCGCTCTGCCTGCACTGTCCAGCATGCGTCCTGGCTGGACCAGGCTGCGCCCTTGACAGCGTGCTTGAAGCGGATCTTGCGCTCGACGCCGTTGTCGCGGGCAGTGTCCTGCACGTATTTCAGGATCGAAGGGCCGTCGGCGATGGCTTTGGGCTGCTCCCAGGGTTTGAATGAATAACCCAGGGTATACATGTCGGAATCGGAACGTACGCCGGGGTACCGGAACAAGTCCCAGGTGCCGCCGACGCTGGCGCGCCCCTCCAGGATGGCGTAACTGCGATCCGGGCAATGGGTTTGCAGATGCCAGGCGGCGCCGATGCCGGAGAGGCCGGCGCCGACGATCAAGACGTCAAAATGTTCTGTGTTCACGGTTGGAGCCTGGCTATGTACGTTTGGAATGTGTCAGTATCTCACCGCCCGCACGCCCACGGGGCGGGGCTCAGACTTTGGCGAAGCGGAAGATTGCGTCAACGATGGAACGCCGACGTGCCTGCCGGTACTCGCTGGAGTCTCCATCGAGCCCGAAGATCGCTGAGAAACTCGCGCGATTGGAGGTGAAATGAAAACACAGGGCAATGATGTTGGCGTAGAGCTCCAGTGCGCCGATGTCACCACGCATCACGCCTGCGGCCTGGCCGCGCGCCAAAATTCGCTCGACTGTATTGAGGCCAATTTCATTCGTGCGCTGGATGCTTGAAGGCTTGCGCAGGCTCGCCGCATTGCGCAGGTTTTCCTGCATCACCAGGTGCACGAAATCGGGGTTGTCCGCGTGAACGTCGAACGCCTGGCCCGTGAAGGCAATCAGGCCTTCCATCGGATCGAGGTTCTCCACGGCGGCTTCGTCGTCACGCCGTATGGATGTAAATCCATAGACCAGCACGGCGTCGTACAAGCCTTCTTTGCTACCAAAATGGTAGTAAATCATGCGCTTGCTGGTTTTGGTCTGCGCTACGATCGCGTCCACCCGCGCGCCCGCCAGGCCAAAAAGCGAAAACTCGCGCAGAGCGACGCCAAGGATGTCCCGCACCACGGGATCATCCAGCGTGGCGCGGCCAAATGGCCGAACCGGGTCAGCGCTCAAGTCGACAGCAACAGGCGGTGAGAAATGAGCTTCAGCATGGGCCAAAATGTTATTGTGCGAATGGTGTGTACCATTCAGTACACAAATCGTAACGGCTGAACGCGGCCGGGCCATTAGGGAAAACCCGCCCAACCCAGGCCTGCCAAGCCGGGCCCGTTTGACGCTGGCATACTTCAACCCAGTGAACGACGCCGCCACCCCTTTCTCAGCATACTCGCCGCCCCAGGACGCCTGGCCGCAGACCGGGCCGGCGCCCGCCCAGGCCGCGCCAGGCCATTTTGACGAGTTGCGAGGCGAGGCGGCAA
This sequence comes from Rhodoferax sp., assembly GCA_031392945.1. Lineage (GTDB taxonomy): Bacteria > Pseudomonadota > Gammaproteobacteria > Burkholderiales > Burkholderiaceae_C > JANYCG01. The sequence continues at coordinate 18,568 of JANMVT010000224.1, forward strand.
GCGCTACAAATTCAGAAGCTGAGAACGCACGCCCTACAAGGGCGTGGGGCCAATTTTTTGAGCATTTTGAGTCAGACGGCCTGGGCGGGCTCAAATTGCGCGCGGCCAGCCTGGCGCGGCAAATCCGCGACAACGGCGTTACCTACAACGTCTATTCCGACGAAGGCGGCCCGCAGCGCCCCTGGTCGCTCGACCTGTTCCCGCTGATTTTGCAGCCGCAGGACTGGCAGCAGATTGAGGCCGGCATCCGCCAGCGCGTGCGCCTGCTGGAGCGCGTCATGGCCGATGTCTATGGGCCGCAAGAGCTGCTTGAGAAGGGCTTGTTGCCCCCGGCCCTGGTGCAGGGCCACCCCGGCTACCTGCGCGCCATGCACGGCGTGAAACCGGTGGGCGGCACCCATCTGCACATCGCCGCGTTCGACCTGGCGCGCGGGCCCGACGGCCATTGGTGGGTGGTGGCGCAACGCACCCAGGCGCCCAGCGGCCTGGGCTATCTGCTGGAAAACCGCCTGGCCGTCTCGCACCTGTTCCCCCAGGCCTTTGAGCGCATGGCGGTGCAACGCCTGGCTGGCACCTACCGCGCCTTGATGGAGAGCATCCAGCAGAAGCTGCCTGCCGCAGTGGACGCGCACATCGCCCTGCTTACGCCTGGCCCCTACAACGAAACCTATTTCGAACACGCCTACCTGGCGCGTTACCTGGGCCTGACCCTGGTCGAAGGCAGCGACCTGATCGTGCGCGACCAACGCCTGTTTCTCAAGACCCTCAAGGGCCTGGAGCCGGTGCACGCCCTGCTCAAACGCGTGGATGACGAGTTTCTCGACCCGCTGGAACTGCGCAGCGACTCCACGCTGGGGGTGCCGGGCCTGCTGCAAGCCATCCGCGCGGGTAACCTGCTGGTGGCCAACGCGCCGGGCACGGCCTTTCTGGAGTCGCCCGCCTTGCTGGGTTTTTTGCCGGCCCTGTCGCGCCACCTGCTGGGCGAGCCGCTGCAACTGCCATCGCTGCCGACCTGGTGGTGCGGCGAACGTTCGGCGATGGAATCGGCCCTGCCGCGTTTGGGCGAAAGCGCCATCAAGCCGACTTACCCCGGCTCCAACAACCCCGGCAATTTCGACGCCGTGCTGGGGCAAAACCTGTCGGACCGCGAAATCGAAGAATGGGCCGGGCGCATCGCCCTGCACAGCGACGAACACACCGTGCAGGCCTACCTGCCGCTGTCCCAAATGCCGACCTGGCGCGCGCAGGACGATGGGGACGGCGATGCCGATGCCAGCGCCGATGCCAGTGGCGCCATCGCCATGCGCTCGGTGATGCTGCGCGTGTTCGCCGTGGCCGATGGCGCCAAAGGCGCACCGCCGTCCTGGCGCGTCCTGCCCGGCGGCCTCGCCCGCGTGGCCGGTGCCAGCGCCGAGATCGCCTCGATGCAGCGCGGCGGCAGCAGCGCCGACGTCTGGGTGCAGACCGGCCAGGCGGTGGACAAAACCACCCTGCTACAGCCGCCCCTGACGCCGGGCGACGTAGCCCTGCGCAAACGCCTGGTGACCAGCCGCGCCGGCGAAAACCTGTATTGGCTGGGCCGTTACACCGAGCGCAGCGAGAACCTGGTCCGCCTGGCGCGTTTGACGCTGGAGAACCTGCATGGCGAAGACCAGTCTTCGCAGCCCCTGCTGGACTGGTTGTCCAAAATGGCCGTCGCCAACACCCTGGTCCTGCCCGGCGTGCCTGGCGCCACGCATGCGCCGCGCGTGTTCGAGCGCTCCCTCATGGCCAGCCTGGGCAGCACCGAGCTGGCCACCAGCGTGGGTTACAACCTGCGCGCCCTGCGCCTGGCCGGCGCGAGCGTGCGCGAGCGCCTGTCCATCGAGCATTGGAATGTGATTGTCCGGGTGGAAACCGAGCTCACCCAAAGCTGCGGCGCGCTGGCGCAAAACGCCGACTATTCGCCCCTGCAGGCGCTGCGCATCCTCAAAACCGCCAGCGGCCACCTGGCCGCCATCACCGGCGCCCAGACCGACCGCATGACGCGCGACGATGGCTGGCGCCTGCTGAGCATCGGGCGGCACATCGAGCGCCTGGGCTTTCTTGGCGGCGCCCTGCTGCGCGGGTTTGAGACGGGTTCGGTGTTCAGCGACGGCGGCTTCGAAGCCTTGATCGCCCTGTTTGACAGCAGCATCACCTTCCACGCCCAGTACCAGCAAAGCCGCGACGTGGCCGCGCTGCTGGACTTGCTGGTGCAAAGCCGCGACAACCCGCGCTCCCTGGCGTGGGTGGCGCACACCCTGCGCCGGCGCCTGGCCAAACTCGGCGGCAGCACGACCGACGATCTGACCGCCCTGGCCCTGATGGCGCCCGACCCGGCCAGTTGGGGCCTGGAGCAGCTCTGCCAGGTGGATGCAGCAGGCCGCCACGGCGCCGCGATCAGGCTGCTGCAAGACTGCCTGCGAAGCGCCCGCGAACTGTCCGACGAAGTCAGCGCCGTTTACTTCACGCATTCGGACGACGCCAAACACAGCACAGGTTTTTGAATGAAGCTGCAAATCACCCACGAGACCCGCTACCGCTACACCCCGGCGGTGGAAGTCGCGCAGCACATGTGCCATTTGCGCCCGGCCAGCAACGCCACACAGACGCTTTTGGCCCATTCCCTGCAAATCAGCCCCGAACCCGCCGAGCAAACCCACACCAGGGATGTTTACGGCAACACGCGCAGCTTTTTCTCGATGCAGGCGTCACACAAGGTGCTTGAAGTGGTGGCGCGCAGCGTGGTGGCCACCAGCGAGCCGCAAACCATTTCAAGCGATGTGGCCTGGGAAGCCGTGCGCGAGCGCTTTCGTTACCGCGCGGCGGGCCATTACGACAGCGCGGGTGAATTCGTCTTTGCCTCGCCCTACGTGCCCCGGCACGCGGATTTCGCCGCCTACGCCCGGCCCAGTTTCGCGCCAGGCCAGGCCCTGCTGCTGGCCGCCTCGGACCTGACGGCGCGCATCCACAGCGAATTCAGCTATGAAAGCCAGAGCACCGAAGTTAATACTCCGGCGCTGGATGCGCTGGCGCAACGCAGCGGCGTGTGCCAGGACTTCGCCCACATCATGGTCGCCTGCCTGCGCGCCATGGGTTTGAGCGCGCGTTATGTCAGCGGTTATTTGCTGACCGAGCCGCCGCCGGGCGAAGCCCGCCTGGTCGGCAGCGACGCCTCGCACGCCTGGGCGTCGGTCTACCTGCCCGACTTGCCCGAGGGGCGGCGCTGGTGCGACTTCGACCCGACCAACAACCGCTTTGGCTGGGGCGCGCCGGGCGAGGACTACATCACCCTGGCCGTGGGGCGCGACTATGGCGATGTATCGCCGGTCCGCGGCGTCATCCAGGGCGGAACCGACCACAGCCTGCGGGTGGCGGTGACGGTGGAGCCGTTGGAGGCGATGGCATCCGATCTGACGCAGACACAATCCCAGTCGCAATCACAGTCGCAATCCCAATCATCCAGTCGGTGAAATTCCCGCCCGCAGTGGCAAAATCAGCAGGCAAGACCAGACAGAGCTTAGGCCGGGCAAGCTCAATTTTATATAAATAATATAGCAAACTATTGATATCCGACGAGGGATAATGGCACTTTTTACTACCCAAGGAGGTTCTATGGACATTTACGAAACATTAAAGGCACTCAACATCAACCTGCCCGCGCTGGGCAGCCCGGCCGGCGCCTATGTGCCCTTTGTGCAGACTGGCGAGCTCGTGTTCCTGAGCGGGCACATCGCCAAAAAAGACGGCAAACCCTGGGTTGGCCAATTCGGCAAAAACATCTTCACCGAAGAGGGCAAACGCGCCAGCCGTGCCGTGGCCATCGACCTGCTGGCCACGCTGCACGCCGCCGTGGGCGACCTGAACCGCATCACACGCATCGTCAAGCTGATGTCCCTGGTGAACTCGACGCCCGAGTTCACCGAGCAGCATCTGGTCACCAATGGCGCCAGCGAACTGATCGGCCAGGTGTTCGGCGCCAAGGGCGCGCACGCGCGCAGCGCCTTTGGGGTGGCCCAAATCCCGATGGGCGCTTGCGTCGAGATTGAACTGATCGCGGAAATCGAATAGTTGCTATATTTTAAATAGCTTTAGCAGCTTACTGCGCAAGGGTTGCCCAACAGGCCTCAAGTGACGATTCGGGTAATCAATTGCCTGCCCACTTCAAGCAGGCGATCAGCCGGAACAAGTTGGGGCGCGATTTCGGCCAGCGGCACCAGCACAAAGGCGCGCTCGTTCATGCGCGGGTGCGGCACGGCCAGATCGGGCGTGTTGATGACGGCGTCGCCAAAGAGCAGGATGTCCAGGTCCAGCGTGCGCGGCGCATTGCGGTATGGGCGCTGGCGCCCGGCCTGGTTTTCGATCTGCTGCAAATGCGCCAGCAATCGGGCCGCCGTCAGGCTGGTGGCGATCTCGACCACAGCGTTGACATAGTCCGCGCCGCTTGATTCAAGCGGCGCTGTGCGGTACAGGGACGACTGCGCGACCAAGGCCGTGTGGGGCAAAACGGCAATGCTTTGCACCGCCCGCAAAACGCTGGTTTGGGCATCGCCCAGGTTGGCACCGATGCCAATGAAGGCGCTAAGCCTGGGCGCCACCTTCGCCGCCACCCGCGCCCTCATTGCCGCCCTGGCCCGCGCCGCGTGGCGCGCCGGTGCGGCGCCGGCGCCGGCGTTTGTTTGGGGCACCGGCGGCAGGTTCGCCAGCGCCTTCGCGCTCGGGGTCGCGGTCTTGCGGGCCGCCTGTTTGCGATTCGCCTGGCTGCGGGTTGCCGGGGGACCTTGGCGCGTCGCCTGCCGGTCGGGGTGCGCGTGCCATGCGGGGACGCGAGTGCTGCTCTTCCCGCACCTGGTCGACCAGATCCTGGCGCAGGTTGTCGTCAGCCATGCTGAATTCCTGCCACCAGTCGGCCAGGGTCTCATCGACTTCGCCGATGTCCGCGCGCAGGCGCATGAAATCAAACGCCGCCCGAAAACGCGCCTGGTCTACCAGGCCAAAGGGCGCGCTGCCCACACGTTTCTCAAACCTGGGCTGCATCACCCAGATTTCGCGCATGTCGCCGGCCAGTTTGCCGCGGCCCGAGACATCGCCGATGCGGGCATTGAAGACGTCGTCGATCGCGTCCTGCAAGGCCGGGTGCGAATGCTGGCGCTGCCCGGACTGCGGATTCTGCCGGGCCGCCCAGCCGTCGCGCACATCGGCCCACAACACACAGGCCAGCAGGAAGCTCGGCGCCACCGGCTTGCCTTCGCCCACGCGGCGGTCGGTGTCTTTCAGGGCGGCCTGGATGAAGGGCTGGCTGGCGCGCTCCACCACCACGTCCAGCAGCGGGTAAATGCCGCGCGCCATGCCCAGCAATTTGAGCTGCTCGATGCTGGCCAGCGAATGACCGGTTTGCAGCAGCTTGAGCATCTCGTCGAACAGACGGCTTTGCGGCACGTCGGCCAGCAGTTCCTGCGACTGGACCAGGGGCGCGGCGGTTTTGGGCTCGAGCTTGAAGCCCAGGCCGCTGAGCTTGGCGGCGAAACGCACCGCGCGGATGATGCGCACCGGGTCTTCGCGGTAACGCACGGCCGGGTCGCCGATCATGCGGATGACGCGTTTTTTGGTGTCGGCGATGCCGCCGTGGTAATCGACCACGATTTGCGTCTGTGGGTCGTAATACATGGCATTGATGGTGAAGTCGCGGCGCACCGCGTCTTCTTCCTGGGGGCCCCAGACGTTGTCGCGCAACACCCGCCCGGTTGAGTCCACCGCGTGTTTCATGCCGGCCAGCTCGCTCTTGCTGGTTTTTTCGTTGCCCGCGACCTGTTCGGCGGCGGCGTTGTCCATGTAGGCGCGGAAGGTGGACACTTCTATCACCTCATGCTCGCGCCCGCGCCCATGCACCACGTGCACGATGCGAAAACGCCGCCCGATGATGAAGGCGCGCCGGAACAGGCCCTTGACCTGCTCGGGCGTGGCATTGGTGGCCACGTCAAAGTCTTTGGGCGCCAGGCCCACCATCAAATCGCGCACCGCGCCGCCGACGATATAGGCCTCGAACCCGGCGTCTTTCAGCGTGCGCACCACGGACACAGCCCGCTCGTCCACCAGTTTGGGGTCAATTCCGTGAACCGCCACGCCAACTTCCTCGCGTTTGCCGAATTTGGGCTTTTTGCCCCGGCCAGTGGCTTTGGACGCTTTGTCCAGCAATTTATCTATGAATTTCTTGATCAATCTCTATCCTAAAACTTTGCGGGTCAGCGCGCAGCGACACACAGTGCGCCAGCCTTGACCCCAACACTTTAAATGGCTTCAAAACAAGTCGAGTATGCGCCATCCGCGCTCTTGCGCGACCGCCCGCAGACGCTCATCCGGGTTGGTGGCAACCGGGTGCGTGACCTTCTCCATCAGCGCCAGATCATTGATCGAGTCGGTGTAAAACGTGCTCTCGACATCGGCCCATCCCAGCTTGCGCGAAGCCAGCCATTGTTCCACCCTTGTCACCTTGCCTTCGCGCGCCGACGGCACGCCCTTGATTTCGCCGGTGATCCAGCCGCTGCCGCCGGGCGTGTTGTCGCGTTCCAGCTCGACGGCGATGAGTTCGGCCACGCCAAAGGCGTCGGCGATGGGGCGGGTGACGAACTCGTTGGTGGCCGTGACGATGACCAGGACGTCGCCGGCCGTGCGGTGTTGCTCGACCAAGGCCAAAGCCTCGTTTTTAATGGCTGGATCGATCACAGCCCTCATGAATCTGGCGTGGGCAGCTAATGAATTGGAAGCACCCTGGCACCGCGCGGCGTCGGTGGCGAACCGCACGTAATCGTGGATGTCAAGCGTGCCGGCCTTGTAGTGGGCGAAAAATTCATCGTTGTGCCGGCCGAATTCCAGCGGGTCGGTCCAGCCGATGGTGGTGGTGAACACACCCCAGGAATAGTCTGAGTCGATGGGGATCAGCGTGTGGTCGAGGTCGAAAAATGCGACCCCCACGCTCCCCGCTTTGCGTGGTTCGCCGCCCCCCGCGGGGGCTGATTTTTCTAGGGGCGGCCCGTCGAAAAATTGCCGCGTGGTCATTTTTTCCGTCATATTGACCATAGCCACGCAACACACAAATCATTGCGCATAAAAAGTCCATTCGAGAAACACCGTGGAACCAGCTTTGCTGGGCCACTGGTGTTGTCCCCCCCGCGGGGAAGCGGCGTCAGCCGCTCAGGGGGGTTCAAATCGCCTCCATCATGGATTTAATCAAGGGAACCGTGATGGCACGTTTGGTCTGCAGGGCGTAGCCGTCTATCAGGTCGAGCAGCTCCATCAGGCTGCCCAGATCGCGGCTGAAGCGCGTCAGCATGAAGTCCATCACCTCGTCGCCCAGAAACACGCCCCGCGCATCGGCCGCCTGGCGCAGCACGGCGCGCCGCTCGGGCTCGCTCAGCACCTTGAGCTCGAACACATGGCCCCAGCCCAGGCGGCTCTGCAGGTCATCGCGCAGCTTCAGGTCGGCTGGCGGCAGCGCGCCGGCGCCCATCACCCAGCGTTGCAGGCTTTGCGCGTTGACAAACCAGTTGAAGGCGGTGTGCTGCTGCGCCGCCGTGTACAGGTGCACGTCGTCCAGCAACACTGCCGCCCAGGCCTCGTTGAATTCCGGCGGCTCGTGCATGCTGGCGTCGAGCCAGCCCGCCACGGCGCCCTGCTCGCGCAAGGCCTCGCGCGCGCTTTTCAGCAAATGGGTTTTTCCGCTGCCGTTCATTCCCCACAGGTAGGTGGGCACGGGTGAGCGTGTGGCCGCGCTGGACTGCGCCCCGATCCACAGCCCCAGGTGGCTGACCACCGCCTCATTGGGGCCGGTGAAAAAGCTCGCCAGGGTGGGCCCGGTGGCCAGGCCGATGTCGAGTGCGATCTGTTTCATGGGAAAGGCAAGGGCAATGGGGCTCAACCGGTATAGAGCTTGCTGGCCAGGTAGCCCGACTGCACGCGTCGCACTGCCACCAGCAGCACCGCGCTGGCCGGCAAGGCCACCAGCACGCCGACCAGGCCGAACAACTGGCCAAACGCCAGCAGCGCGAAAATCACCGCCAGCGGGTGCAGGCCGATGCGCTCGCCCACCAGGCGCGGCGTCAGCACAAAACCCTCCAGCACCTGGCCCGTGCCAAACACCACGACCACCATCAGCATCGCCTTGATCGAGGCAAACTGCAACAGCCCGGCCAGCAGGGCCAGCAGCAGGCCGATGCCAAAACCCAGGTAAGGCACAAACATGGCCAGGCCGGTGAAAATGCCAATCGGCAGGGCGAGATCCAGCCCGAACAAAGTCATGCCGACGCTGTAAAACACCGCCATGCTGAACATCACCAGCAATTGCCCGCGCAGGTACTGGCCCAGCACCGAATCGGCCTCGCCGGTGAAGCTGTCGCAGGCGCCGCGCAAGCGCGGCGGGATCAGGGCCAGCAGGCGCCCGACAAAACGGTCCCAGTCCATCAGCAGGTAAAACAGGGCCACCGGAATCAACACGGCATTGCCAATCAGGGTCAGGGCCACACTGCCGCCGAGCTTCAGGGACGACAGCAGGGACGCAAAGGCATCTTCAAAGTTGGCATTGAGGTACTTGAGCACAAAGGCCTTGATGCTTTCCACATCCAGCGCGACATGAAAGCCATATTGCGCGGCCCAGGGCCCGAACCAGGCGTTGAACGAGTCCGCCAGACGGGGCAGCTGCTCGCGCATCAGCGGGATTTCATTCGCCAGGATCGGCACGATGAGCAGGATCAAGCTCATCAGGGCGATGATGAACAGGATCTCCACCAGCACCACGGCCACCAGGCGGGGCATGCGCCCGCGCCCCAGGCCGTCGAGCCGGTTCACCAGGGGTGTGAGCGCATAGGCCAGCACTGCCGCCACCACAAACGGCGTCAGCACCGGCCCCAGCAGCCACAAGGCCAGCACGCCAAGGGCGGCGATGGCGATCCAGGTCAGGGCTTGTTTTTGGGTGGCGCTGAATTGCATGCAGGAAGGGCGGGCGGGGGCGGGAGGCTAGGGCTTAAAATTCTGTGCAAATTCTATCGGGTTATCCGGTTTTTCATGACAAGCAACTCTTCCCCCTCCCCCCTTTCGTACAAAGACGCCGGTGTTGACATCGACGCAGGCGACGCTTTGGTCGAGCGCATCAAGCCCTTGGCCAAAAAAACCATGCGCGAAGGCGTGCTGGCCGGCATTGGCGGCTTTGGCGCGCTGTTCGAGGTGCCCAAGCGTTACAAAGAGCCGGTTTTGGTAAGCGGCACCGACGGTGTAGGCACCAAGCTCAAGCTCGCCTTCGAGTGGGGCATGCACGACACCGTCGGCATCGACCTGGTGGCCATGAGTGTCAACGACGTGCTGGTGCAAGGCGCCGAGCCGCTGTTCTTTCTGGACTATTTCGCCTGCGGCAAGCTCGACGTGGACACCGCCGCCGCCGTGATTGGCGGCATTGCCAAAGGCTGCGAATTGTCCGGTTGCGCCCTGATTGGCGGCGAAACCGCCGAAATGCCGGGCATGTACCCGGCCGGCGAATACGATCTGGCCGGTTTTGCCGTGGGCGCAGTCGAAAAATCAAAGATTTTGACCGGGGCCGATGTGAAACCGGGCGACGTGGTGCTGGGCCTGGCCTCCAGCGGCGTGCACAGCAACGGCTTCAGCCTGGTGCGCAAATGTGTGGAACGCGCCTGCACTGTTGAATGCACCGCCGGCGCGGGCACCCAACGCGACGAATCAAAACTGCCCGCCACACTGGACGGAAAACCCTTCAAACAGGCGCTGATGGAACCCACCCGCCTGTACGTGAAAAACGTGCTGGCGGCATTGGCAGCGCATCCGATCAAGGCGTTGGCCCACATCACCGGCGGCGGCCTGCTGGAAAACATCCCCCGCGTGCTGCCCGAAGGCCTGGCTGCACACCTGAAGAAGGGCAGCTGGCCACAGACCGAGCTGTTCGCCTGGCTGCAAGCTACAGCTGGCATCGACGACATCGAGATGAACCGGACGTTCAACAATGGCATCGGCATGGTGGTGGTGATCGATGCCGCGTTCGCTGAAGACTGTGCGCGCACGCTGCGGGCGCTGGGTGAAAGCGTGTTCGAAATTGGCGTCATTGCGCCCAAGGGTTCTGGCGCCAGTGTGACAGTGGCTTGAGTTTGCTACTTATATAGTAGCAATTCACGCATATTCCACGAGGGCTGGAGGCCGATTTTATTCATCGCGCGCTCTGTGGAGCCGCCTGACCCACCCCAACGCCGCCAGGGCTTAGGTGTCGCTGGCTCTTCGGGCGACCATCTGCAGTACGCAGTCTCTGGGCCGCCGCGCAAACTCACTTCGCTGCGCTGCGTTCAAACAGTGCGCGGCTGAGTCGTCTCGCTGCGCGAGACCCTCACCCAAAGCCTTTGCGTGCTTAGCGGCTGCGAACATGCGCCCGGGCGGCGTTGGGGTGGGTCAGGCTATAGTGGTCGCGTGGCGCACAAACCAGGCCTCGCGGAACGCCTCGGGCGCGCTGGCCTTGCGTGTGAGGAGCAGCCCTCGGCGAAAGCCGCCCGTCCACCGCGCTGCAGCTCAGCGCAACCGGAATGTTGGGTTCGGCGTCAAGCGCAAACAGCACTTCAGCCACAACCTGGACATCCCCCATGAGTTCGGCCCAGGCCGGGCTGGCAACAGCCTGGGTGGCTGCGGCAGCATCGGCGAACTGGAGGTCCATCGTGAGGTCTATCCGGTCTGCCTCGGCCACAACCCCCCGGTAGGGCTTGTCGTTGCTTATGTAATCGGTGGGAATCTGGCGCAACACGCGATTCACCTGAACCTGGCGCAGACCCGCCAGCGTGCCCAGGGAATTTTTGGCCACCCGGCCCAGCGCCAGCGGGGCATCAACGGCAGGTCGTGAGGCGAGGCAAAGTGTCGTGATCAGCATGGCGACAACTTTCGCAAAAAATAGTATCGGTTATTATATGGTCTTACCATTAATACCATGATTTCCATTTTCGTCATCGACACCCTGCGCCGGCAATCATGAAGGCCATCGTCTGCCATGCCCACGGCCCCGTCGAGACACTCAGCCACCAGGACGTGGCCACCCCGCAAATCAGGCGCAACGCCGTGCGGATACAGGTGCGGGCGGCTGGAGTCAATTTTCCCGACTCGCTGAAAGTCGAGCGGCTTCACCAAATCAAGCCTGCATTGCCCTGGATTCCAGGAAGTGAAGTGGGCGGCATCGTCACGCAGGCAGGTGACGATGTCCACCATGTCAGAGTCGGCGACAGGGTGATGGGCGTGGCTGATGCGCTTGGAGGCGGATTCGCCGAGGAACTGGTGCTTGACCAGCTGCGGGTCTTCAAGCTGCCGCAGCAGATGGGTTTTGAAGAAGCCGCCGCGACGCCGGTGGTTTACGGAACATCTCTGTATGCGCTCAAGCAGCGGGGTGAACTCAAGCCGGGTGAGTCCCTGTTGGTGCTGGGTGCGGCCGGCGGCGTTGGCCTGGCCACCGTGCAGATCGGCAAGGCGATGGGTGCGCGTGTCATTGCGGCGGCCAGCACGGATGCGAAGCGCAGGCTGGCACGCGAACACGGCGCCGACGAGGTCATTGACTACACGCAGAAAGACTGGCGTGAACAGGTCAAGGCGCTGACGGGCGGCAAGGGCGTGGATGTGGTTTACGACCCGGTCGGTGGCGATGCTTTTGACGAAGCCGTGCGTTGCATTGGCTGGATGGGCCGTTACCTCGTCATCGGCTTTACGGCCGGGCGCATACCGACGCTCAAGGTGAATATGCCGCTGGTGAAGGGCTATGATCTGCGTGGGGTGCGGTACGACGTATGGCGCGACGGATGGTGGGATGAGGCCCGCGCCAATCTGGAACAGGTGCTGGCCTGGTACACCGAGGGCAAGGTCAGGCCTCTGGTGTCTGCGGTCTACCCCCTCGCGAATGCGGTTGAGGCAATGCGCAGCATCACCAACCGTCAAATCACTGGCAAGGTGGTTCTGGCCACCGCCTAGCGGCACTCGCACACAAGGAAACAACATGAGAAACAAACTTGATCTTGTCATCCGCGGCGGCGCCATCGCCGACGGGCTGGGCGGCCCCCTGGTCGAGGCCGATGTGGCGGTGCAGGACGGACGCATCGTGGCGGTCGGGCGCGTGAGCGGCAGTGGCAAGGACGAAATTGATGCGCGGGGCCGGATGGTCACCCCGGGCTTTGTCGATATTCACACCCACTACGACGGCCAGGCCATTTGGGACCAGCGCTTCGCACCCTCCAGTTGGCATGGGGTTACCACGACAGTCATGGGCAACTGCGGCGTCGGCTTCGCGCCGGTGCGCCCATCCGACCACGACCGGTTGATCGAACTGATGGAAGGTGTGGAGGACATTCCCGGTGTCGCCCTGCGCGAAGGCCTGGACTGGGCCTGGGAGAGCTTTGCAGAGTACCTCGACGCATTGGAGCGCAGGCCGCATGACATCGATTTCTGCGCGCAGTTGCCACACGCGGCGCTGCGGGTTTATGTGATGGGGGAGCGGGCCTCGCGGCTGGAGATGGCCACGGCCGACGACCGCGGACAGATGCGCAGCCTGGCGTCTGATGCCATGCGCGCCGGGGCCATTGGGTTTTCGACCTCCCGTTCGATCAACCACAAATCGGTCAACGGTGCACCCACACCCACGCTGCGCGCGGCGGAGGAAGAGCTGATGGCCATCGCCATGGGTGTCAAGGACGCGGGCGCAGGCGTACTGCAGATGATCACCGACTTCGACGGCGAGGACGTCGACGGTGAATTCGCCCTGATGCGGCGCCTGGTCGAAGCCTCGGGCCGTCCGCTGTCGTTTTCGCTGATGCAAAAGCACAAGAACAGCCAAGGCTGGAAACGCGTGCTGGCGCTGACAGCCCAAGCCGTGCGCGATGGCCTGCCGATGTGCGCCCAGGTCGCGCCGCGCGGCGTGGGTGTGTTGCTGGGCCTGCAGGGTAGCCGCAACATTTTTTCTGAATGCCCGGCCTACCAGGCGATAGCCGGGTTGCCACTCGGGCAACGCGTGGCGCTGATGCGCGAGCCGGGCCTGCGCGATACGCTGTTGCGCGAAATCGTGCAGGCGGGCAGGACGCCGCTGAGCCACCGCCTGGTTGAGTTCGGCAACATCTTCCCGTTTGGTGACCCGCCCAACTATGACCCCGGCCCAGAATCCTCACTGGCCGCGATGGCTGCGCGCGAAGGCTGTCAGCCCGCTGAACTGGCGTACTCGCTGATGCTGGCTGGGGACGGCCAGGGCATGTTCTATTCGCCCTTTGCCAACTACGCTGACCGCAGTCTCGACGCCTGCTTTGAGATGATCGCCGACCCCAACACTGTCGTTGGACTGGGTGACGGCGGTGCCCACGTGGGCCTGATTTCTGACTCCAGTTTCCAGACCTTCATGTTGTCGCACTGGGGCAATGCCACCGGCAAGTTCGACCTGCCCTGGCTGGTCAAGCGCCAGACCTCAGATACTGCACGCACCGTGGGCCTGTATGACCGGGGCGTCATCGCACCCGGCATGAAGGCTGACATCAATGTCATTGACACTGCCGGGCTGGGCATGTCAGCGCCGCACATGCAGTTCGACCTTCCCGCCGGGGGGCGCCGGCTGTTGCAGCGCGCCAGCGGCTATGTGGCCACCCTCGTTTCCGGCACCGTGGTCTACCGCAATGGCGTGGCCACTGGTGCCCTGCCAGGCCGGTTGGTGCGTGGCCCGCAACCAGCCCCGGTCAGAACAGCCCCCACACCCATGGAACAGACATGAACAAGATCCGGCGAACTTTTCTTTATGCCCTGGTTGCGGGCGTGGTGTTGTGGCAGACGCCGGCCTATGCTGCGTGGCCCGACAAGCCGATTCGCCTGGTGTGGCCCTTCGCCACCGGCGGCATGGGCGCGAGCCTGGCGCGCATCCTGTCCGAAGGGCTGTCGCAGCGGCTCGGGCAAGCCGTCTTCGTTGACGCCAAACCCGGCGGCGGCATCATCGGTTTCCAGTTCGTCAAGAATGCGGCGCCCGACGGCTACATGCTGCTGGTGCTTGAGTCCTTCTATGGCCTGTTCGCGCCAGTCGGCACACCCAAGGAGATCCTGGACCGGCTGAACCGGGAAACGGCGGCGGTGCTTGCCTCTCCTGCCGTGCAGCAGCAGCTTAAGACCCTGGTGATTGAGTCCGCACCGGACACCAGCCCCAAATACTTTATTGGGCAGATCAAGTCGGAGACGGCGCGGTGGAGCCCCGTGATCCAGCAATCCGGCATCACTGGCGATTGAGGAGCCCCATGTCACATCAATTTGATTTGCTTATTCGAAACGGCCAAGTGGTCGATGGCAGCGGCACACCGGCATTTGCGGCCGATGTCGCGGTGAAGGACGGCAAGATCACTGCCGTTGGCACGGTTGCCGGCAGCGCCACCAGGGAAATTGATGCACGCGGCCACCTCGTAACGCCAGGCTTCATCGACATCCACACCCACTACGATGGCCAGGCGATTTGGGACACCCAGATGGCGCCAAGTTCCTGGCACGGCGTGACCACGGTCGTGATGGGCAACTGCGGCGTTGGCTTCGCACCCGTCAAGGCGGCGGACCGCGCGGCCGTGATCGAACTGATGGAAGGCGTTGAAGACATTCCAGGCGCCTGCCTGACCGAGGGCCTGAAATGGAATTGGGAGAGTTTTTCCGACTATCTGGACGCGCTTGACGGCCAGCCGCGCGACATTGACGTGTGCGCGCAACTGCCACACGGCCCGCTTCGCGTGTTCGTCATGGGCCAGCGCGCCTTGCGCCTGGAAAACGCAACGCCGCAGGACATCGCGCAGATGCGCCAGCTAACGGCCGAGGCCATGCGGGTCGGTGGATTTGGCTTTACCACATCGCGCACCATCAGCCACAAAACCGCCAAAGGCGATCCGACCCCGATGCTGCGGGCGCAGGAAGACGAACTCACCGGCATCGCCATGGGCCTGGCTGACGCCGGACATGGCCAGATTGAGTTTGTGTCCGACTGGGACCAGCCCGATGCCGCTGGCGAATTTGCCATGCTGCGCCGCCTGGTGGAGAAGTCGGGGCGTCCGTGCGTGTTCTCACTGAACCAGCGCCACGGAGAGCGCAACCGGCTGTGGCGGCAATTGCTCGATCTGTCAGATCAGGCTGCGGCTGACGGTGTGCCGATGCGCCCCGTTACCGCCCCTCGGCCCATTGGTTCGCTGTTCGGCCTGTCAGGCACGCAAAACCCGTTTGCCGCTACACCCACCTACCGGTCCATCGCCTCAATACCGTTGCCCGAACGGGTTGCCCTGATGCACCAGCCAGACGTGCGTCGGCGCATCCTCAGTGAAGACCCGTTCAAGCTGAGCACCTTCCCCTTGTTCGAGCGCATGGGTTTCGACAAAATGTACGAGCACATGTTCCTGTTGGGCGACCCCCCCGATTACGAGCCGCCGCGCGAGACGTCAATAGCCAACATCGCCCGCCGCGAAAGTCGGCCCGCCGCCGAGGTGGCCTATGACATGCTGCTGGCTGACGAGGGACGGGGCTTTCTTTACGCCATCTTCACCAGCTACAACGAATTCACGCTCGACCCGGTGCGGGAGACGCTGGAGCACCCCAATGCATTGATTGGCCTGGGCGACGGTGGCGCGCACGTGGGCTTCATCACCGATGCGAGTTTTCCGACCTATCTGCTCACCCACTGGGGGCGCGACCGCGCAACCGGGCGCCAGCCCATGGAGGAACTGGTGCGCCGTTACACCAGCGACCCGGCGGGCGCGGTGGGACTGCATGACCGCGGGCTGCTCAAGGCCGGGATGAAGGCCGACATCAACATCATCGATTTCGATAGCCTGGCGCTGGAAAAACCGTACATCGTGGCGGACCTTCCAGCGGGCGGACTGCGCCTGCTTCAGAAGGCGCGCGGTTACCGCGCAACGGTGGTTTCGGGTGTGGTGACCTACCTGGACGGCCAGCACACCGGTGCGACGCCGGGCCGCCTGGTGCGTGGACCCCAAGGCGCGGCGCCATCGAAGCAGCAGGCAGCTGCCTGACCGTGAATGCGGGGCCACCATAGTCGGCCTGAGCAACATTCCAGAAACTATTTTGATAATTTCCAACATGTCAAACCGCCCCACTTCCCCATTGGATGCCGTCATCGTCGGTGCCGGTTTTGCCGGCATGTATGCCATTCACAAGCTGCGCCAGCAGGGTTTCAATGTCCGCTCCTTCGAAGCGGGCACCGGCGTTGGCGGCACCTGGTACTGGAACCGCTATCCCGGCGCGCGCTGCGACGTCGAAAGCATGGAATATTCCTACTCCTTTTCCCCGGAACTGCAGCAGGAGTGGCAGTGGACCGAGCGTTACGCCGGTCAGGCTGAAATCCTGCAATACGCCAATCACGTTGCGGACCGCTTCAAGCTGCGCGACGCAATCCAGTTTGAAACCCGCGTCGTGTCAGGTGAATTCGATCCGGCCACAAACCTCTGGACCATCACGCCCGACCGGGGCGACGTGGTACAGGCACGTTTCTTCATCATGGCGGGCGGATGCCTGTCGCTGCCACGCATGCCCGACTTTCCCGGGCGCGACAGTTTTGGCGGCAAGCTGTATCACACCGGCATGTGGCCGCATGAAGGCGTGGACTTTCAAAACATGCGGGTAGGCGTGATCGGCACCGGGTCTTCCGGCGTGCAGGCCATACCGCAGATTGCCGCTCAGGCCGCACATTGCACCGTGTTCCAGCGCACACCCAACTTCAGCCTGCCGGCCTTCAACAAGGCCATGGACCCACAGTACGAGCGCTGGTACAAGCGGCATTACGACGCGCGCCGCGAAAAGGCGCGCTACTCAACGGCGGGCATTGCCAACCATCCCACGCCGGACAAAGGAGCGCTGGAAGTTTCACCGCAAGAGCGTGATCAGGCCTATGAGACCAGTTGGGCCGTTGGGACCACGGGCTTCACCCGGACTTACAAAGACATTTCGTCGAACAAGCAGGCCAATGACACCATGGCCGAGTTCGTACGCAACAAGATTCGCAACACCGTCAAAGACCCGGCGGTTGCAGCCCTGCTCGCACCCACCGACCACTTCATCGGCACCAAACGCATCTGCCTGGATACCGGCTACTTTGAGACCTACAACCGTGACAACGTGAGCCTGGTGGATGTTCGCAAACACCCCATCCAGGAGATCACCCCCAAGGGCCTGCGTACCGAGGCGACGGAGTACGAACTTGATGCGATTGTGTTTGCCACCGGTTACGACGCGGTGACCGGCGCCGTGCTCAACATTAACATTCGCACGAAAGATGGCACTGGCGGCGGCATGAGCCTGGCCGCGAAGTGGACGGCGGGTCCGCGCACCTACCTGGGCCTGATGACTGCCGGCTTCCCGAACCTGTTCCTGATCACCGGCCCTGGCAGCCCCTCGGTATTGACCAACATGATCACGTCCATCGAGCACCATGTTGAATGGATTGCTGAATGTCTGATGCACCTGCGTGAACAAGGCCTCCAGCGCATGGAGGCAACGCCGGAGTTCGAGAACAACTGGGTCGAACACGTCAACGCTGTGGCCGACACGACGCTCTACCCGCTGACAAACTCCTGGTACACCGGCGCCAACATTCCCGGCAAACCCCGGGTGTTCCTGCCGTATATCGGTGGGCACGGCAACTACCGCATGAAGTGCGCGGATGTAGCGTTCAAGGGCTACGAGGGGTTTGCGCTGAGCGCCTGAGTTGGCAAACGCTCAGGTGCGCACGGGTTTCAGAGATCGATCAAGGCTGCAGCCGTTCTGCGATTAAGGCGTACTCGTTCATCAGATCCATCATGACCTGACGCACCGTGGTTTCTTCCTTCATCGTGCCCACCACCTGGCCAGCCGGAAACGAGCACAGGTCGGCGCGTCTGGCCTTCTCAATGCGGATACGCGCGCTGTGGTACAGCACGTTCTGCAGCGGCGGCTGCGTGCCTGGGCGCCCCGGCCTTCTCCCAGGCTTCGGACGCCTTGCTGCGGATCAGGCGCACGGTCTTGCCGGTCATGTACTTGCGCACCACAGCGTCTTCCGTTCTCGCCTTGAACAGCACTTCCTTTTCCATGGGTGTCAAATCGCTCTCGCGCGTGCCCAGCCACACGGTGCCCATCCACACACCCTCAGCACCCAGCGCAAAAGCAGCCGCGATCTGGCTGCCACGGCTGATGCCGCCGGCCGCCAGCACGGCCATATCGGGCGTGATCACGTCCACCAACTGCGGCACCAGCACCAGGGTGGAGATCTGGCCGGTGTGGCCACCCGCCTCGGTGCCCTGGGCCACGATGATGTCCACGCCCACATCGCGCTGCGCAAGCGCGTGCTCAGGCTTGCCGCACAGCGACCCCACCAGGATGTCGCTGGCGTGAAGTTCATCAACAAGGGTCCTGGGCGGCGCACCCAGGGCACTGACCACCAGCTTGACCTTGGGGTGGCGTAACGCCACATCGATGAGCTTGCGCGCGCCGGCCGGCGTAGTATTGCGGCCGCGCCCGATCAGCTCGTTGCGGGCCAACTGCGCGTCGTCGGCCGACAGCTCGGGCACGCCTTCGCGCGCCAGCAGGTCTTCCATGAACTGCTTCTGCTCGATCGGGATCATGTCCTGCACCGGCTGCTCGGCCGCCTCGACCTCCCTGTCATAGTTGCACGGGATCAGCACATCAACCCCATAGGACTTGTCGCCCACATGGTCGTCGATCCACTTGAGCTCAAGCTCCAGCTGCTCGGGCGAGAAAGTGACGGCACCAAGCACGCCGAAGCCGCCGGCCCTGGTCGCTTCCACCACGACGTCGCGGCAATGGGTGAAGGCAAAGATGGGCACGGCACAGCCCAGTTTCCCGCAAATCCTGGTGCGCATGATTTCCCTTAAGCTGGTGCCGCAAAATGGCGGTCAAAAAAACGTGTTGCCGCTGCGCCGGCATGCCGTGCGCGTTGAGCAGGTTCGAGTGCGGCATGGGCCGTCACGGGTGTCTCGAGTTCGATTTCGGCACCGGCTGGCAAGGCGTTGACCAAGGCCGCCAGATCCAGGCCACCGTGACCCAGGTAGAGCCGGCCAGACATCGCCTCCTCGAACAATGAATTGCCCGGCGCGAGGTTCGCGGGCGCATCACATAGCTGCGTGAGGTAAATGCTCCGCGGATCCAGGGCAAGAACTTCGGCCGCACCGTCCCCCGAGCGCGCCAGGTGCAGCGAGTCGATGAGCAACCCAACATTGGATGCACCGGAGCGTTCAATCACGGCAAGCGTTTGCGCGATGTTTTTCAACTCGCTCATGGGCATGAACTCCAGGGCAATCCGCACTCCCGCCTCATTGGCGGCCTGGGCATAGTCGCGCAGCAGCGTTGCAACCTGTGCGTGGTCGGCATCGAAGCAACCCTGGGCGATCAGCGGCGCTCCCAGTTCCCGCGCTGCGTGAACATTGGCCAGCAGATGCCCGATGCGGGTTTGCGGCGTGATGTAGTAGCCAGCCACGCTGGAGATGCGCACCGCATGTTCGGCAGCGGCAGCCCGTATCTTCCGGAAAGCTGCCGGATCCATGTCGACCGCCGGCCAGGCATCACCCGGAAGGCGCCCGCTGATGCGCAGGCCGACCGCCCGGAACCCGGTATCGACCGCAGCGCCGATCACCTCCAGCGGCGCGGCCTGCGCGCCCAGGGTGAGAAAGCCCAGCGTGAGCTGCTTGGTGTGGCGATGGCGTGGGTTCATAAAAGTTAATGGTCAAACCATTATAATCATATATGTAACAAACAGGCCTTCGAGGAAAAATCATGTTATCGAAAGAAGACAATCAAACCCTGGTCCAGGTCTCGCACGGCACGCCCACGGGCGACTTGATGCGACTCTACTGGATTCCGTTTTTGCCCAGCACTGACCTGACTTCTGACGGCCAGCCGCAGCGGGTGCGCCTGCTGGGCGAGGACTTGCTGGCGTTTCGCAACACCGAAGGCCGCATTGGCCTGGTTGACCACGTCTGCCCGCACCGCGGCGCGCCCCTGATGTTCGCCCGCAACGAGGACTGCGGCCTGCGCTGCGTCTACCATGGCTGGAAATTCGGCATCGACGGCGCAACGCTGGACATGCCCGCCGAGCCCGCCGGCAGCACCTACAAAGACAAGGTGCGGCTCAAAGCCTACCTATGCCAGGAGCGAAACGGCATCGTCTGGGCCTACATGGGCCCGCACCAGGACAACCCGCCGGAGTTGCCCCTGCTCGAATGGAACCTGGTGCCGTCCGAGCGCGTAGTCGTCACCTTTCGGGTGCAGGAATGCAACTGGCTACAGGCCGTCGAGGGTGAAATCGATTCCGCGCATGCGGCGATCCTGCATGGCCGGATCGATGCCCAGGGCGCGATCAGCGACTGGATCGCCAAGCGCGATTTGAAGCCCACGTTTGAATGCAAACGCCAGGACTTCGGCATGAGCATTGCGTCTTGCCGCAAACTCGATGAAGACACCAGCTACTGGCGCGTCAACCAGTTCTTGCTGCCCTTCTACACCCTAGTGCCACCACAGTCAAAATTCCCGGAGCTCAGCGGCCATGCCTGGGTACCGATGGATGACCAGAATACGCTGTGCATCATGTTCTCTTACCACCCTTCGGAGAAGTTCTATGACAAGACGCGTGAGCTGTTCGCGCAAGGCCACGCAGGCCGCGAAACCGGCCATGCCAGTGTGCATGCCTTCAGTCCCAAAAGCCCGTCGGAGCCTTTTGCGAAATATTGGACCAAGTTCAATTCTGGCAATGCTTTCCAGTTCAATTACGACAGTCAGACCAAAACCTGGTTTTCGGGCCTGCCAGGCCTGTGGGTGCAGGACGCCGCCTGCCAATCTGGCGTCTCGCCGATCTTTGATCGCAGCAAGGAAAATTTGGGTTCGAGCGACACCGGCATCGCCTTGACCCGGCGCCTGCTGCTGGACAGCGTCAAAAAATTCAAATCCGAAGGCCTTGCACCCAAAGGCGTGGCTAAGCCCGCCACGTTCATGGTGAGGGCCGTTTCGCTGACCTTGCCCAAGGGCGCATCCTGGCAGGAAGGCGGCCGGCTGCACATGACGGCAAGGCTGGATGCCGATTTTGGATACGCGCCTTGACTGACAATTCGAATCCAGGAGCGTTTCAGTCTGCCCGCGTAATCAACCTTCAAATATGGTTTTTTGCCGTTTCGGCTGTGATTTCTTCCTCGCCCCGACCCCATCTGTCAGCGCCTATGCGAGGCTAGATTATGAAATTCACGCACGCTGCATTCAAACCGTTATTTGCTACTAAATTAGTAGCTATATGTGTAGGTATAACATGGGCTGGTGACGCATTTTCCCAACAAAATACGCAGCCGCCGGTGCAAAACGTGGTGCAGCTTTCAGCCACCGGCTCGGTGGAGGTGCAGCAAGACCTGCTCGGCATCAGCATGAACGCCACGCGTGAAGGGCCGGACGCGGGTGCGGTGCAGACCCACCTCAAAGTCGCGCTGGACGCAGCGCTGTCGGAGGTGAAAAATCCGCGCAGCCAAGCCAGCTGGATGTACGCACCGGCAACTTCAGCCTGTACCCGCGCTATGGCCGCGACGGCAAGATCACCGCCTGGCAAGGCACAGCGGGGCTGGTGCTCGAAGGGCGCGATTTTGCGCGCATCAGCACAGCGGTCGGAAAAGTCCAGACGCTCACCATGGGTAACGTCAGCTTCTCCTTGAGCCGCGAACAGCGCATAAAAGTGGAAGGCGAAGCGCAAACCATTGCCATTGACCGCTTCAAAGCCAAAGCTGAGGCAATAGCCAAAGGATTCGG
>JANMVT010000227.1:0-3282 GCA_031392945.1 Rhodoferax sp.
AAACGCATCATGGCGCTGGCGCGTTCGCTCGATGGCGTGATCTCGGGCGAACACGGCATCGGCATCACCAAACTGGAGTTTTTGAGCGACGCCGAGCTCAAACCATTTGCCGACTACAAAGCGCGGATTGACCCCGAGGGGCGTTTCAACAAGGGCAAGCTGCTGCGCCAGTCGCTACCAAATAAGGAGCTGACTACGCATATTCCACGAGGAAAAAGCGGTGATTTGCCTGGTAAAGACGCGATTATTGCCGATTTGACCAATGCCTACACGCCAAGCTTTGGTTTGATGGGGCATGAGTCGCTGATCATGCAGCAAAGCGACATTGGCGCGATTGCCGATTCGGTCAAGGATTGCCTGCGCTGCGGCAAATGCAAGCCGGTTTGCTCCACGCACGTGCCGCGCGCCAACCTGCTGTACAGCCCCCGCAACAAGATTCTGGCGACCTCACTCCTGGTTGAAGCCTTTCTGTACGAGGAGCAAACCCGCCGGGGTGTCTCGCTCAAACACTGGCAGGAGTTTGAAGACGTGGCCGACCATTGCACCGTCTGCCACAAATGTCTCTCACCCTGTCCCGTGGACATCGATTTCGGCGAAGTCTCGATGAACATGCGCAACCTGCTGCGCAAGATGGGGCAAAAGTCGTTTCGCCCCGGCAATGCGGCGGCGATGTTTTTCCTCAACGCGACCAGCCCGCAAACCATCAAGCTGATGCGCACGGCCATGGTCGGCACCGGTTTCAAGGCGCAGCGCCTGGCCAACCAGGTCTTGCGCATTGCCGCCAAAAAACAGACTGCGGCGCCGCCTGCCACCCTGGGGCCCGCACCCATCAAAGAGCAGATCATCCACTTCATCAACAAAAAGATGCCAGGTGGTTTGCCCAAAAAAACCGCGCGCGCTTTGCTGGACGTTGAGGACGGTGATTACGTGCCGATCATCCGCAACCCCAGGACAACCACGGGCGAGACAGAGGCGGTGTTCTATTTCCCCGGCTGCGGCTCGGAGCGGCTGTTTTCGCAAGTCGGGTTGGCCACGCAGGCGATGTTGTGGCACGCCGGCGTGCAAACCGTGTTGCCGCCGGGTTACCTGTGCTGCGGCTACCCGCAACGCGGCAGCGGCCAGTTTGACAAGGCCGAGAAGATCATCACCGACAACCGGGTGCTGTTCCACCGCGTGGCCAACACGCTGAACTACCTGGACATCAAAACCGTGGTGGTGAGTTGCGGCACCTGTTATGACCAGTTGCAGGGGTACCAGTTCGACAAGATATTCCCGGGCTGCCGCATCATTGACATCCACGAGTACCTGCTCGAGAAAAACATCACGCTGACTGCGCAGGCCGGCGCCGATGGATCAGTAAGGGGTTACCTCTACCACGACCCCTGCCACAGCCCCATGAAGCTGCAGGACCCGATGAAAACCGTCAAGGCGCTGGTGGGTGAGAATGTGCTTAAGAATGAGCGCTGCTGCGGCGAGTCCGGCACCCTGGGGGTTACCCGACCTGATATTTCCACTCAAATCCGGTTTCGCAAGGAAGAGGAATTGCGCCAGGGCGCGACCGACCTGCGTGCGCAGGCTGGCATGCCCGAAAAAGCCAATGTCAAAATCCTGACCAGTTGCCCGAGTTGCCTGCAAGGCCTGTCACGTTACGGCAATGACCTTGAAAATGGCCTGCTGGAGGCCGACTACATCGTGGTCGAGATGGCCAAGCAGATTTTGGGCGCTGACTGGATGCCACGCTACGTGGCTGCAGCGAATTCCGGCGGTATTGAGCGGGTTTTGGTCTGACGGGAGATACCCCATTTGTGGGACACTTTTCCTGATCTGCGTGTAACGGGCGGCCAATTCAGGCCTGATGTGATGTAATCTTTTGCAACACAGTCCTTACTTTGCATCGGACTTGGTTGATTAAAGGGATTGCACATGTCTGGTCGAGCGTCACTGAACCACATTTACCGCAGCGTCTGGAACCAGGCGCTGGGGGTGATGGTCGCAGTTGCAGAGATTGCGTCTGTAGGCTCTGGCGCGGCATCCAGTGCCAATGCGCAAGCCTTGCCCGCCGGGGGTGTGGCGGTGCATGGCAGCGCCAGCTTCAGCAACCCGACAAACAACAAACTGGTCGTCACCACCCAAAACGGCGCAGGCAGCAGCCATTCGGCCATCAACTGGAACACCTTCTCGATTGGCGCTGGCGCCAGCACCCAGTTTGTGCAGCCGTCGGCCGCCAGCATGTCGATCAACCGTGTGGTGACAAATGCGCCATCGCAGTTGTTTGGCACTTTGTCGAGCAACGGTCAAATTGTCCTGGTCAACCAGTCAGGCATCGCGGTGGGTGCGGGTGCTGTGGTTGATACCGCCGGTTTCACCGCGTCGGCCGTGGGCATGACCCAGGCCGATGCCATCGCCGGGCGATTGCGTTTTGCCGGTGATGGGCTGAACAACGCCACCGGCGCATTGACGGTGCAAGGCAATATCATCGCCCGTGGCGGTGACGTGGTGCTGATCGCGCCGTCGATTGACCTGGCGAAAACGGCCGTCGTCGAATCCCAGGGCGGCAGCGTGTCGCTGGCTGCCGGTCAAAGCGTGGAGATCACGGGCCGTGGTCTGGAAGGCATCACACTACAGGTGCAGGCGCCAACGGACCAGGCCATTAACCTCGGCACCTTGAAGGGTGACGCCGTCGGCATCTTTGCCGGCACGCTCCGGCACAGCGGCATGGTTCAAGCTGTGACGGCCGATTTTGCAGGCGGCAAAGTCGTGCTCAAGGCTGCGGGTGACGCCTATGTGGAAGGCCAGGGACAGATCATCGCCACGGGCACCGCATCCGGTGCCAGGGGCGGCCATGTCGATGTGTTTGGCAAGCGGGTGGCGATTGCCGACAAGGCCTTGATAGACGTGTCGGGCCAGAGCGGCGGCGGCAATATCCGTGTTGGCGGCGACTTCCAGGGCAAAAACCCGGATGTGCCCAATGCGCAAGTCACTTACCTCGGCACGGACGCCACCTTGAAGGCCGACGCTCTGGACAAGGGCAATGGCGGACGCGCAATCGTCTGGGCGGACGACACCACGCGCGCCTATGGAAGCATCAGCGTGCGCGGTGGCGCCAGCGGCGGCGACGGCGGCTTTGTGGAGACTTCCGGAAAGAGATACCTGTCCGTCACGCGCGCCCCCGACATTGCCGCACCGCAAGGCAAGGGCGGTTTGTGGCTGCTGGACCCGAATGACATCAACATTGTTCACGCGGCTGGCCCGGCGGATGTCAGCATTCAGATAGGTGGCAGC
>JANMVT010000228.1:0-3726 GCA_031392945.1 Rhodoferax sp.
GAGCCCCGTTTACCTGGCCGACTACGCCACGGCGGACGACGGCACCGGCCTGGTTCACTCCTCGCCCGCCTACGGCGTGGAAGACTTCAACAGTTGTGTCGCCCACGGCATGGCTTACGACGACATCCTGAACCCGGTGCAGGGCAATGGCGCCTACGCAGCTGATTTCCCCCTGTTTGGCGGCCAGCACATCTGGAAAGCCGCACCCCTCATCATCAACACCCTGCGCGACGCCGGGCGCCTGTTCAACACGGTGGACATCGTGCACAGCTACCCGCATTGCTGGCGCCACCAGACGCCGGTGATCTACCGCGCGGCGGCGCAGTGGTTCATCCGCATGGACGCTGGAGAGGGCGTGTTCACCAAGGACAAAGCCCCAAAAACCCTGCGCCAGCTGGCGCTGGACGCGATTGAAGAAACGCGGTTCTATCCCGAAAACGGCAAGACGCGCTTGCGCGACATGATCGCTGGACGGCCGGACTGGTGCATCAGCCGCCAGCGCAGTTGGGGCGTGCCCCTGCCCTTCTTACTGCACAAAGACAGCGGCGAGCTGCATCCGAAGACCATGGCCATTCTGGACATCGCCGCCGACATGGTTGAGGCTGGCGGCATCGAGGCCTGGAGCAAGGCCAGCACTGAATCAATCTTTGACAAGGCAGGCTGTGCGGCTGACGCGCCCAGCTATACCAAGAGCAGCGACATCCTGGAAGTGTGGTTTGACTCCGGCACCACCCACACCACGGTGTTCAAAGGGAGCCACAAAGGCACCCGCGCCGACGGCAGCCTGGCGCACGCGCATGACGAAATCGATGCGGCCACGGGGCAGCCAGGCCCCGAGGCCGACCTCTACCTCGAAGGCCACGACCAGCACCGCGGCTGGTTCCACAGCTCCCTGCTCACGGCCTGCGCCATGTACGACCGCGCGCCGTACAAAGGCATACTGACGCACGGCTTCACGGTGGACAGCAAGGGCCACAAGATGAGCAAAAGCCAGGGCAACGGCATCGAGCCC
This sequence comes from Rhodoferax sp., assembly GCA_031392945.1. Lineage (GTDB taxonomy): Bacteria > Pseudomonadota > Gammaproteobacteria > Burkholderiales > Burkholderiaceae_C > JANYCG01. Next base: position 1,013 of record JANMVT010000228.1, read on the forward strand.
CAGGTGGTCAGCGGCAAACTGGGCGCAGAAATCATCCGCCTGTGGGTGGCGGCCAGCGACTACTCGGGCGACATCGCGGGGGACGACAAGATCCTCGCACGCGTGGTGGACACCTACCGGCGCATCCGCAACACGCTGAAATTCTTGATGGCCAATGTCAGCGACTTCGACCCCGTCAAAGACGCCGTGCCGCTGGCACAAATGCTGGAGATTGACCGCTACGCCCTGAGCCGCGCCGCGCAACTGCAGGCCGACATCCTGGCGCATTACGAGGTTTATGAATTCCACCCGGTCGTCTCCAAGCTGCAAATCTATTGCAGCGAAGACCTGGGTTCGTTCTACCTCGACATCCTCAAAGACCGGCTCTACACCACGGCGCCCAAGTCGTTGGCACGGCGCAGCGCGCAAACCGCGCTGTGGCAAATCACCCAAGCCATGCTGCGCTGGATGGCGCCGTTTTTGAGCTTCACAGCGGAAGAGGCCTGGGGCGTTTTGGGTGCGGCTGGCAAAGTGCCCGCTGACAATGCCCTTTCGATATTTATGGACAGCTACCTGACACTCGCCCCGGCCGATGAGGCCCTGCTGGCCAAGTGGGGCCGCATCCGCGAGATTCGCGATGTGGTCAACAAGGACATCGAGACTTTGCGGGCAGACGGCAAGGTCGGTTCGTCCCTGCAAGCCAACGTGGCGCTCACAGTCAACTCACAAGACCACACCCTGCTGCAAAGCCTCGGCGACGATCTCAAATTTGTCTTCATCACATCTGCTATTAAGTTAATAGCTTGTGACGCAATATCCACGAGGGCAAACGCCTCAAATTTTTCCAAATGCGAGCGCTGCTGGCACTACCGCGATGATGTGGGCGCCGACCTGGCCCACCCGACGATTTGCGGCCGCTGCACCAGCAACCTGTACGGCGCGGGTGAAGTGCGGGAGTTCGCTTAATGGCGCGGGGCAAGGCGTTCGCGGGCGCTTCATCTTCCAGCAGCCTGATCCTCTGGCTCGGTCTCGCGCTCATCATCCTGATAGCCGACCAGTTCACCAAGGTGATCGTTGTCGGGTATTACAAACTCGGCGACAGCACCCACGTGGCCAGTTTCTTCAATGTCGTGCGCGTGCACAACGAAGGCGCGGCCTTTTCGTTTCTGGCGGGTGCGGGCGGCTGGCAGCGCTGGCTTTTCACTGCCATTGGCCTGGCGGCGGCGGGCTTCATTTTGTGGATGCTCAAGTCGCACGCGGGCCAGAAGCTGTTCTCATTTGCCATGGCCTGCATTCTGGGCGGGGCCGTCGGCAATGTGATCGACCGCATGCTGCACGGCTACGTCGTGGATTTTCTGGATTTCCACTGGGCCTGGCTCGGGGCCGTCTTCCAGGGCGGGCATTTCCCCGCCTTCAACATTGCCGACAGCGCCATCAGCATTGGAGCCGCCTGCCTGATACTCGACGAAATCCTGCGGGTGCGTCGCGCGAAATAGATCAAAATCGGTCGATGACCATCGGACCTGAATGACCCACCTGCTCAACCTGCTCGCCGCCATCGCCCTGCTGGTCTGGGGCACGCAACTGGTTCGCACCGGCATATTGCGGGTGTTTGGCGCCAATTTGCGCAGTGTACTGGCCAAGAGCACCAATAACCGCTTCGCCGCCGCCCTGTCCGGCATAGGCGTCACCGCTGTGGTGCAAAGCAGCACGGCCACGGCCCTGATCGTCTCAGCCTTCGTCGGCCAGGGGTTGATGAGTTTGCCCTCCGCCCTGGCTGTGATGCTGGGCGCCGACATCGGCACCAGCCTGATGGCCGTGGTGTTCTCGCGCGATCTGTCGTGGCTCTCCCCTTTGTTCATCTTCATCGGTGTGGTGCTGTTCATCACGCGTGGCTCGACCACGGTGGGCCGGGTCGGGCGCGTGCTGATCGGCCTTGGGCTGATGCTGCTGGCCTTGAGCCTGGTCACCCAATCGGCCAACGTGCTGACCAAGGCGCCGGCCGTGCAGGCTTTGCTGGCCACACTCACCAGCGACCTGCTGCTGGAGATTTTCGCTGGCGCCGTGCTGGCGGTGGTGTCCTATTCCAGCCTGGCAATTGTTCTGCTCACCGCCACGCTGGCGGTAACCAATGTGATCCCCATCGACGTGGCCCTGGGCCTGGTGCTGGGGGCAAACCTGGGCAGCGGTCTGCTGGCGGTTTTCACCAGCCTGCGCGCCAACATCGAGACGCGCCAGGTGCCGCTGGGCAATCTGGTCTTCAAGGCATTGGGCGTGGCGCTTGCCGCGCCGGTGATCGGCCTGTGGCTGCGCCATGTGCCCAAGCTCATGGGTGACCAGGCGACCCAGGTGGTGCTGTTCCATCTGGCCTTCAATATCGTGGTGGGCGCCCTGTTCATCGGCTTGACGCCCCTGGTGGCGCGTTGGGTGCAGCGCTGGCTGCCCAAGCCGGTGAAAAGCTCGACGGACGGGCGCCAGCGCCATCTGGACCCTTCCGCCCTGGCCACGCCCTCGCTGGCGATCTCCTGCGCCGTGCGTGAGGCCATGCACCAGGCCGACGTGGTGGAAACCATGTTGCTGGGCGCCCTGAATGTCATCCGCCACAACGACAGCCGTGCTGCAGTCGAGTTGCGCAAGATGGACGACACCGTCGATGAGCTTTACTCCGACATCAAGTATTACCTGACCAAGATCTCGCGCGAAGCCCTGGGCGAAAGCGAGGCGCAGCGCTGGAC
>JANMVT010000231.1:0-4813 GCA_031392945.1 Rhodoferax sp.
AAACGCAGGCGGTCGAAGTTCATGTTGGCGCCGCACAAAATGGCGCAGTACGTCTCGCCCCTGGTCTTGTTTTTTGCGACGTATTGCTTGATCGCCGCCACCGCCAGCGCCCCGGCCGGCTCGACGATGCTGCGGGTGTCCACAAACACGTCCTTGATCGCGGCGCAGACGGCGTCGGTGTCCACGGTGATGAACTCATCGACCAGGTTTTTGGCCACGCGAAATGTCTCCTCGCCCACCAATTTGACCGCTGTGCCGTCGGAGAACAGGCCCACGTCGGACAAAGTCACCCGTTTTTTTGCGGCGACCGACTGCATCATGGCGTCAGAGTCGTTCATCTGCACGCCGATCACCCTGATCTCGGGCCGCACGGCCTTGATGTAGTTGGCCACGCCCGATATCAGCCCGCCGCCGCCAATCGCCACGAACACCGCATCCAGGCGGGTCGAGCCCAGGCTTTGCAGCTGGCGCAGGATTTCCATGGCAATCGTGCCCTGGCCGGCGATCACGTCCGGGTCATCAAACGGGTGCACAAAACACAGGCCCTGTTTTTTCTCCAGCGCTGCGGCATGGGTGTAGGCGTCGGAATAACTCTCGCCAAACAGAACCACTTCACCGCCAAAGCCGCGCACCGCGTCCACCTTGAGCTGCGGCGTGGTGGTCGGCATGACGATGACGGCGCGCGCGCCCAGTTTGCGCGCGCTCAAGGCGACACCCTGGGCATGGTTGCCGGCTGAGGCGCAAATCACGCCTTTTTTGAGCTGCTCTGCGCTCAAATGCGCCATCTTGTTGTAGGCCCCGCGCAGCTTGAAGCTGTGCACCGGCTGCTGGTCTTCGCGCTTGAACAGCACCGTGTTGTGCAGGCGTTTGCCCAATGCCCGGGCCGGCTCCAGCGCCGACTCAATCGCCACGTCATAGACACGGGCAGTCAGGATTTTCTTCAGGTAGTCGGCAGGGGAAAGTGGCTTGGCGGTTTTGCTTTTCATGTCAATTCGATGCGTCAAAGGCGGGCACAGACGTTTATAGGCGTTGTTGCGCCGCGCGGTAAACCTTGCTTTTTTCTCGTTTGCCGGCGGCAATCACGGTGACAAATATCTCGGCGTCGTCAACCCGGTAAACCAGGCGGTAACCCAGGCTGGCGAGCTTGATTTTGTAGCAGTCCGCCATGCCGTGCAGCGCGCTGGCGGGCACGCGCGGGTTCTGCAAGCGCTCGGCCAGCTTTTTCTTGAAACTCTCGCGCACGCTGCCGTCAAGGCGTTGCCATTCTTTCAAGGCCAGTTCGTGAAAGCGCAGCTTGTACGCCAACTTAGAGGGCATCCAAGTCAACCTCGACAAACGGGCCATTGGCGCGCTCACGCGCCAGTTGCGCGTCTTCCAGGTCTTCCAGCCGGGCGATCAGGCGCTCATAGTGGCCGGCGGGCAGCAGATAGGCCTCGGGCCGGTTGTGGTTCAGCACGGCGATCGGGCCGTCTTCGGCCTCTTTGAGAATGCCGGCGTAATTGCGTTTGAGGTCGGTCACGCTGACTGCGTAATTCGTCAAGACGGTGTCCATGGCGTTGTCCTTATCGGGTTGATTCTTCACCAGCAATTCATGATGAAAACATTTTATTTGATGCTGTATTTGACATCTATTAAAGCACAAAATTGAATTTATGGCGTGCAGGACAATATCGGCCAGTCACTCAACACTCGGAATCAATCATGGAATGCACTGTTAGCTGGACCGGCAACGCGGGCACACGCTCAGGGATGGGTTTTCTGGCCGAAACCGGCAGCGGCCACACCTTGGTGATGGACGGCGCGCCGGACGCGGCCAAACCCGAAAACGGCGGCCAAAACCTGGCGCCGCGCCCGATGGAAACCTTTTTGGCCGGCGCCGGCGGGTGCACCGCCTATGACGTGGTGCTGATCTTGAAGCGCGGGCGCCATGCGGTGACGGGCTGCTCGGTCAAGTTGACCGGCACCCGCGCCGAGACCGAGCCCAAGGTCTTCACCGCCATCAACATGCATTTCACCGTGACCGGCAAAGGCATTCCCGCCCTGGCCGTGGAGCGCGCCATCGCCATGAGCCACGACAAATACTGCTCGGCCACCATCATGCTGGGCAAGACGGCCGAGATCACCACCAGTTTTGAGTTGCGTGAGGCCTGAATTGGGATTTTTGGAAGAAAACAGGTCGATTTCTCTCGTGGAATATACGTAGTTAGCTTCTATATTAATAGCAACGATCAATTCACCGCCAGCCCCTAAACCCGGTGCGCCACCGTCGTCATCACCCGCGCGGCGGCGCGCATCAGGCCCTTCACCGGCTCGGGCAAGTCCAGCGCGCCCAGTTGCTCGGCCTGTAGGCCGTGCGCGGCCTCGTCATCACGCATCTGGGCCACGATGGCGCGTGAGGCGTGGTCATTGGGCGGCAACAGCGCCAGGTGGCTTTGCAGATGCGCTTCGACCTGTTTTTCAGTCTCGGCGACAAAACCCAGGCTGATTCTGTCGCCCAGGCGCCCGGCCACCAGGCCCATGGCGAAGGCCCCGGCGTACCACAGCGGGTTCAACAGCGAGGGCCTTGCGCCCAACTCGTCCAGGCGCGTTTGCGTCCACGCCAGGTGGTCGCCTTCTTCCTTGCTGGCCCTTGTGAAATGGCTTTTGAGTGCTTCATTTTTTGTAGCAATCGCCTGCGCGGTGTAAAGCGCCTGGGCGCACACCTCACCGACGTGGTTGACGCGCATCAGGGCGCCGGCCCGGGTTTTTTCGTCGGCTGTCAAGTCCGACATTTGCTCGGGCAAGGTCGGGCAGGGCTTGGCCGCGCGCGGCTTGGCAAACACGGTACGCAGGGCGGCGTCAGCGGTTTTCAGCAGATCGTCCATCATGGCGCGTTCACCTTCAAAAACACCTCATTTGATTTTCGCCGCTGCGGCTAGGGCAGCAGCTTTCTCGCCGACCCGCGCGACAACGGACTTGTAGACGGCGCCATCTTCGCGCCTGTCAACGGCCATCACGATGACTGCCAAGACATTGTCCTCCACGCCATAAACCAGGCGGATGCCTTGCTTGTTCAGTTTGATCTTGTAGTACCCCAGCAAGTCGCCGTGCAGCGCGCCGCCAGGCACATGCGGGTTGTTCAAGCGTTTGCGCAACAACTTTCGCAAAGGCTCTTTCACCGAGCCGTCCAGCGCCTGCCATTCCTTCAAGGCAGAGGGCATGAACAACAGCCGGTATTTGTATTCTTGGGCCATCACCGGACACTCGGTCAAACCGTATCGATGTCCACCTCGATCGCATTGGCCCGTTCGGCAAGCCGCGCCAGCACGGTCATGTACAAATCCCGATCTGCCAACTCGTCCATCATGGCCTTGAAAAGCAAGGGCTCAACCATGTAAAAAGCGGCCCGGCTGTGGTTCAGCACCGCCACCGGACGGTTGCAGGCCTTGCGCAGCACCGAGGCCGGGTTTTTTTTGAATTCCGACATGCTGACCGTCGTGTCCGTGAACAGGGCTTGCATAATAAAGCTCCAATATAAGAGCTGATATTAGCACTATTTTGTGAATACCCAACGCTGGACGAAACCTGCCGCCCAAATGTATTTGGCCGCCATCGCCTCCAACATAGCCTCTCCAGGCCTGGTCATGCAGCCTCCAAACTGGCAAACGGGTTGACCACATGCACGCCCAGCGGCCGCTGCAACGACCCCGCGTCCTCGGAATACAAAGTCTTGATGCCGTGCTCGGCGCATACGGCAATGATGAGCGCATCCCAGACTTGATAGCGATGGTCACGCACCAGCAGCCAGGCCTGCGCGTAGGCATTGGCAGATGCGGGCAGCACTGTGCCGTCCTGGGCCAGCAAATGGACAACCTCATACGCCTGCGCGTTGGAAAGGGTCTGTTTGCGCAACAAAACATTCAAACACTCACTGACCACCTGCCCTACATACTGCGGCTTCTCGCCAGCGGACAAGCCAGCCAGCAGCTTGCGGGCCAGCGTCTGCTTCAACGCCTGTGGACGTGCATGATTCCTGTCCGTTTTCTCCAGCGCGTACACCAGCACATTGGTGTCGACCGTCCACAGCCCCCCATGGCCCGCCACCTTGTCAATAACGCTCATAGGCTTCATTGCGGTCAAACTTTTCCCCGGGCTTCAAAAGGGGCTGCTTCATCTTTTGCGATATCGCGTCGAACTTCGCCATGAGTGTGCTGGCACGCTCTTGGCGCTCGGCTGGGCTTAACTCAACTTTCGGCACCTGCACCAAGCGCGCTTTGGGTTTGCCGTTGCGCGTAATCGTCAACTCCTCCCCCGCCTCCACGCGGTCAAGCCAAGCCGACAGGTGATGGGCCAATTCACGGGATGTCACAGCATTCATCACAACTCCTTTTACTCAAATTCGATTTCCAAACTCGACTTCGTTAACGTGAAAGAATGAACTTTCATGCTACGGGGCGCAACGCGCCTTTGCATGAAAGTTAGCTTCATCGATTTGTATGATAAATTGTATAACAATCCAGTCACCACGGAGCACTCACCGCTTCGAATGCAACTTGCCACAGCCGCCTGTTGCACCCCCACAACGAAAGAGCCAGCTTTACCGGCTTTTTCGGTGGTTTTCTTTGCCAAGCCCCATCGCCTCTGTTTCAATAGACCCAACTTCCTTGAACAGGAGGTTGGCCCGGGGAGCCGAAACTCTCAAAAACTTCTTCGGCGCCCTATGTTTAACCTTGGAGAAACTTTGTAATGAAAAAAACCCTCGTCGCTTTGGCTGCCCTGGCAGCTACCAGTGTTTTCGCACAATCCACCGTGACCATTTTTGGTACCCTTGACG
>JANMVT010000260.1:0-2200 GCA_031392945.1 Rhodoferax sp.
CGCCGGTTCCCATTACCCTCATAGCAACATCCACCTACGATTCGGTGCAGGTGGCAACGGTCAATCTCTTGATTACAAACTAGCACCTACCGACCGGGTACCGCTTGTCTTCCGGGAGGCAAAGGGATTTGAAGTGCAATGCGCGCGGGGTACATGGTGGTGCACCTGTGGATGTCCTCGTGTGTGCTTGCTCTCCAAAGCTGCATGCGCATTGCCCGGTCGCCGTGTCGTGGTTGGCATAACACAGCAGTCAAAAAATGGCCGCTGCCAGTGAGCCTGCTTGCTATATATTTAATTGCAAACTATCGATATAGTGCGGGGGAAAGCGGCAGGTTTTATTGGAAACCCGGTGAGCCCCGCGTTTTGTGTGAAATGATTAACCTGGTTTGCCGCTCGTGCATCACGCGGCGCATGGGCGGCCGGGGCCACCGTCACGCAGGTTCTCGACCCAGTTCCAAAGACTCGCTGATCAAGGCGATGGCAGCGAAGGACAGGAGCCGCATCTGCTTGATCTGTTCCGCCGAGATTTTTCGCGGGCGCAAGTCATAGGCGCACAGCGTGCCCAAAGTATGTCCATTTGACGTGAGCCGTGCGCCAACGTAAAAACGGATGAACGGCGCATTGACGACCAAGGCATGCGAGGCGTAGCGGGGATGTTGCAATGTGTCTTCCACCACGATCAAGTCTTCTTCTTCCGCGAAAAATATTTCGCAAAACGAAGTGATTGCCGGAGACTCCTTCTGTGTGATGCCGACCGACGACTTGAACCAGTCCCGCTCGCCGTCCAGCAGGTTGATCATCACTATGGGGACGTCCAGCGCATTGGCGAGCAGGTGGGTCAAATCATCGTAGGCGCGTTCGGGTGCGCTGTCCAGAATTTGGCTGCGGCGCAGTTCGGCCAGGCGGGTGGGGTCATAACGCATGCCTTGAGTGTAGGGCAAGGCTGTGATTCGCCCATTGATTTCGCGCAAACAATGCCTGGCGCTGCGACTCAAAATTAGTCAGATTCACGCTTGGTATGCCTTCGGCCGCGCCCACAAACCGCCAATTGCAGCGACACGGGGGTCGTTTTCTTCACACAGAATCTCAAACGCCACGCGGTTGGCGCTTGTGAATGTTCTGGTCACGCCAGCTTCACGCAGGCTCAGGGCGCAGCGTGCAATCTTGGAATTGAGGCAGGCCTTGGCGCCACCCGGCGGGTTGCGGTAACGCAGCCCGACAAAATGAGAAGCGGGGGCGTCGATGACCACGCCGATTTCCACACCCGCTGCCGAGCTGCTGAACTGCCAGCGAAAGCCCTCGACACTGGCCTTGGCCAGCAGCCCGCGCGGGATCGAATTGAGCTCATAACGCCGACCTTCCACCACCAGCACGGCAATGGTCAATTTGGGCGTCATGAGGGGGCCGACCTTGATCTGCGCCGTGGCCGTCCCAGCGGCAGCCTTCCCAATCCGCCATCCCCGCCACGTCAGGCTTTCAGATTGCGTGCAAACAGCGCATGCAGCCGCTCCCAATGCCGCTCGGCGGCGGCCTTGTCGTAGACACCCTCGCGCTTGGGGAAGGCGAAGCCATGGTGGGTGCCGGGGTAGGTCTCGACCCGGGCGCGGATGCCGGTGCTTTTGAGGTGGGCGTCCAGCGCCTTGATCATCTCGGTGGGCGCATAGATGTCGGTCTCGGCCGCGCCAACATAAAGCTCACCCTTGATTTTGTGCGCGTCGCGGTGCGGGGAATTTGCATCGTCGGTGCACAGGCTGACACCGTACATGCTGGCGGCGGCGGCGATGCGGTCGGGGTGGGCTTCGGCGGCCCAGAAGATGAAGGGCCCGCTCATGCAATAACCGACTATGCCCACCTTGGAGCCGGGCCCGCCCTTGGCCGCCAGGTCACGGTCGATGAAGTCCAGCAGCACTTTTGTGTCGACCAGAATCGAAGCGCGGGTGATCGAATGCATGTGCTCGAACATGACGGCCATGGCGGGTTCCGTCCGCTCCATCAGTTTGAAGTCGCGGCTGCGCCGGTAATACAGGTTGGGCAGGATCACGTAGTAACCGGTGGACGCCAGGCGGCGCGCCATGTCGTGCAGCTCTTCGCGTTTGCCGGGCGCGTCCATGTAGAAGATGATGGCCGGGTGCGGGCCGCCCTCTTCGGGGTGGGTCACAAAGGTGTTCATGGCGCCGTCTGGCGTGGTGATGTCTATGTC
>JANMVT010000265.1:0-8109 GCA_031392945.1 Rhodoferax sp.
TCGGCCTGGCTGGCGCCTGAAAACTCCACCAGCAGAATCGCCTCGGGCCTGCCCACCAGGGCCTTGGAAATGCTCGGTGCGAAGGCCGGGTTTTGCAGGGCCAGCTCGATCATGGTGCGGTCCACCAGCTCGACGGCGCTCAACGTCGCCCCCGGGCTGTTTTCACCCAGACGCACGATATGTTGCGCCGAATCCATGGCCTTGTAAAACGCCGGGAAGTTCACCACACCCAGCACCTTGGCGCGTGGCAGTTCACTCAATTGCAGGGTCAGCGATTGGGTCAGGGCCAGCGTGCCTTCGCTGCCCACCAGCAGGTGTGCCAGATTGACCGAGTCATCCGTGGTGTAGGGCCGCTCGCTGCGCGGCCTGAAGATGTCCAGGTTATAGCCGCCGACACGCCGCAGCACGGTGGGCCAGCGGGCGTCGATGTCGTCACGGTATAGGTCGCACAAATCCCGCACGCTGTCGCCAATGCTGCGGGCACGGCCTGACGACCGCGCATAGGGCCCCATCTCGACCGTGGAGCCATCCGACAGCCAGGCTTTGGCCCCCAGCACGTTGTGCACCATGTTGCCGTAGGCAATGCTGCGGCTGCCGCAGGAGTTGTTGCCCGCCATGCCGCCCAGTGTGGCCTGCGCGCTGGTGGACACGTCCACCGGGTACCACAGGCCGTGCGGCTTGAGCGCAGCATTGAGGTGGTCCAGCACCAGGCCGGGCTCGACCTCAGCGCTGCGGTTCTCGGCATCCACGTTCAGGATGTTGCGGATGTGTTTGCTGTGGTCGATCACCAGGCCCGCGCCGACCGTCTGCCCACACTGGCTGGTGCCGCCGCCTCGCGGCACGATGGGCACGTGCAGGTCACGGCAGATGTCCAGCGCGGTCTTGACATCGGCCGTGGTGCGCGGCACAAACACCCCCACCGGCATTTGCTGGTAGATGGATGCGTCGGTGGCGTAACGGCCCCGGTCTGCACTTGAAAACAGGGCTTCGCCCTGCGTTTCCTGTGCCAGCCTGGAAGCCAGCTTGCCGGCCACTTCATTGCTGACCCGCGCCACTGTGTCATAGGCCTGTGAAGCGGCTTTGCGCGCAACATCAAGAGGAAGAGCTGCGTTCATGTCAGGCTTTTGACTGGGTTGCCGACGCAGCGGTTGCGGCGCGTATCTGGCCTATCACCACATCACGCTTGTTGTTCAAATGGTTGGTCAGCACCCGGCGCATGGCGCTTGCGTCGCGGGCCGTCAAAGCACTGATCATCTGCTCGTGTTCCTTCATGGCGCCTTTCCATTTTTCTTCGTCCTGGTTGGAACGGAAGCGCAGCGCCTGCAGCCGTGCGTTGACCTGCTTGTACGTTGTGGTGAGCACCGGGTTTTTGGCGGCGGCGTTGATGGCGCTGTGGATGGCGGAATTGAGGCGGTAATAGGCCGACAGGTCGCGCCGGGTGTAAGCGGCCAGCATCTCGAAATGCAGGGCCTTGACCTCGGCCAACTCTGCGTCGGTGATGCGCTGCGCGGCCAGTTCGCCGGACTGTGCCTCCAGCCCGGCCATGACCTCAAAGGTGTTGAGCACATCGGCTTCGTTCAGGGCCAGTGCAATCGCACCGCGATTGGGCAGCAGCTCGACCAGGCCTTCGGCCGCCAGCATCTTGATGGCCTCGCGCAGCGGCGTGCGCGAGACACTGAGCACCTCGCTCAACTCGCGCTCGTTGAGTTTGGCGCCGGGCAGGATGCGGTTTTCAACCAGCATTTGGCGCAGGCGGTGCGCCACCTGTTCGTGCAGGGAAGCACGGGGGATGGAGATGATTTCGGCTGTCATGTTTCTATTTTGTATGCAAACTATAAATCTGTCAATCTTAGTATTTATCGATAAAACTAATAATATTGATTGACAAATGAATTTTGTATGCAAAAATAAACACAAGTTCAACCATCAACCATCAACCATCAACCTCCAACCAAGCTCCTGCCCCATGTTGACACTTGACTATCACCCCACTGGCCGCCATTTTTTGCAAATTCCCGGCCCTTCGCCCGTGCCGGACCGCATTCTTCGGGCCATGAGCCTGCCGACCATTGACCACCGTGGCCCCGAGTTTGCGGGCCTGGGTTTGAAGGTGCTGGCAGACATCCAGAAAATATTCAAGACCAAACAACCGGTCATCATTTACCCGGCTTCGGGCACAGGCGCATGGGAGGCGGCACTGGCCAACACACTCAGCCCCGGTGACCACGTGCTGATGTACGAGACGGGCCACTTTGCCGCGTTGTGGCAAAAGCTGGCGGCGCGCCTTGGGCTGAAGACTGAAATCATGGCCGATCCGGGTGCGGAAGTCTGGCGCCATGGCGTGCGCGCGGACTTGATTGAAGCCCGCTTGAAGGCGGACGCGCAGCACGCCATCCGCGCGGTGTGTGTAGTGCACAACGAAACCTCCACCGGCGTCACCAGCAATATCGCCGCCGTGCGCAAGGCGATAGACGCGGCGAAACACCCCGCCCTGCTGCTGGTGGACACCATTTCAGGCCTGGCCTGCGCCGACTACCGCCACGACGACTGGGGCGTGGATGTGTCCGTAAGCGGTTCACAAAAAGGCCTGATGCTGCCGCCCGGCATCAGCTTCAACGCGGTGTCGGCCAAGGCGCTGGAGGCCAGCAAGAAAGCAAGCTTGCCCAAGGCCTTCTGGGCCTGGGACGAGATCATCGAAGCCAACAAGACCGGTTACTGGCACAGCACGCCCAATACGAACCTGCTCTACGCCCTGAGCGAAGCCGGCGACATGCTGCTCGAACACGGGCTGGACGCCGTCTTCGCGCGCCACCTGCGCTGGGCCGAAGGCGTGCGCAGCGCCGTCAAGGCCTGGGGCCTGCAGATCCAGTGTGCCGATGCAGCTGTGTATTCCCCGGTGCTGACTGGCGTAATGACGCCGCAGGGCATTGACGCCGATGTCGTGCGCAAAATCATTTACGAGCGTTTTGACTGTTCACTCGGCACGGGTCTCGGCAAAATCAAGGGCAAAATGTTCCGCATCGGGCATCTGGGTGATTGCAATGACCTCACCCTGATGGCGGCTTTGGCGGGCTGCGAAATGGGCCTGAAGCTGGCAGGTGTCAAACTGGCGGGCTCGGGGGTGCAGGCCGCCATGGACTATTTTTCCAGCCATGCCGCCGTAGTGCCGCAACGCAAAGCAGCTTGAACCCGTCGCCACCACAGTTACTATTACTTTTATAGCTGTCTGCGCCCTGTTCCGGAGGGCTATGGTCATTTTTTACACCAGGAGTGAAGATGCAACGAAGAATATTCATCAACGCCAGCGCCATAGCTGTCGCTGCCCTGGCCGCACCGATGCTGCGGGCGCAATCATTGCCCGGCGGGCCGGTTCGCATCATCGTGGGATTCCCGCCCGGCGGCGGCACCGATGCGCTGGCCCGCGTGGTGGGGCAAAAGCTGTCGGTGATGTGGAGCCTGCCCGTGGTGATCGAGAACAAGGCCGGCGCTGCTGGCGTCATCGCCGCTGATTACGTGGCCCACCAGGCCGGCGACGGCACCACACTGCTGATGGCCCACATCAACAGCCACGCGCTGGCGCCAGCCCTGGGCGCCAAGCTGAACTACAACGCACAGACCGATTTTGTGCCCATCAGCATGGTGGGCATCACCCCCAACATCCTGATCTGCAATGCCGACCAGCCCGCCAAAACGGTCCAATCCGTGGTGGACTTGTGCAAACAGAAACCGGGGCAGATCAGCTTTGCCTCGGCGGGCGGCGGCTCGGCGCAGCACTTCGCGCTGGAGATGTTCAAGCTGCAGGCCAAAATTTTTGCGCTGCACATTCCCTACCGGGGCTCAGGCCCAGCCCTGGTCGATCTGATTGGCGGCCAGGTCAACTATTGTTTTGAGACCATGACGTCCGCCACGCCGCACATCAAGAGCGGCAAGGCCATTGCCATTGCGCAGACGCGCCTGAAACGCGCCAAGGGCCATCCCACGGTGCCGACCATGGCCGAATCAGGCTTCCCCGGCTTTGAAGCCACCGTGTGGTACGGCCTGATGGGCCCGGCCAAAATGCCGCCCGCAATGGTGGCGCGCATGAACGAGGACATCAACAAAGTCCTGGCCATGCCCGACGTGCAGGAAAAAATGGAACAGTACGGCGCTGAAGACGGCGGTGGCAGCACCGAAAAGTTCGCCAGCTTCATCAAGGCCGAGCAGGTGAAGTGGGCGCAGGTGGCGAAGGAAGCCAAGGTTCAGGCAGATGCTTGAGCCACCACTTGTACCAGCGCGCGCGCCAGCCTTTTATCGTCAATCGGCTTGTGCAGCACACTCACGGCAACACCTTCAAATTCGGTGAGGCGCTGGGCAGCGGTGTCGCCGGTCACGATGACGGCCGGCAAGCCGGGGTAGCACGCCCGCAGCCGCGTGATGACGTCCAGGCCGGTCTCATCGCGCAGCCGGAAATCGACCACCAGCACGTCGGCAACAAATCCATCGGCGAGCGCCTGCTCTGCCTGGGCTCCAGAGACGACGCCCTTGGCAGTCCAGCCAATCTGATGCAGGTAGGTGCACCCTGGCCGGTATCCAGGCCGCGATTTGGCGGCGCGAGGCGGGCGTTTTGTGCGCCAGTAAACTTCAATACACGCCAAAAGCTGACCGGCGTCCACCCACTCAGGATTCACCATGGCCACGACCATCACCACCCTTGACGCACTGCGCGCCCTTTATGCCCCGGCACGCGAACGCTCGGTCAAAAAGGAACTGCCCCAACTGGACGTGCACTGCATGCGCTTCATAACCCAATCGCCGTTTGTGGTGGTGGCCAGCGCAGGTGCGGACGGAGCCATGGATGCCTCGCCGCGCGGCGGCGCGTCAGGTTTTGTCAAGATGCTGGACGCGGGCACTTTGCAGATCCCCGATTCGCCCGGCAACAACCGGCTGGACACGCTGGAAAACATCATCCAGACTGGCCGCGTGGGCCTGCTGTTTTTGCTGCCCGGCGTGGACGAAACCCTGCGCGTCAATGGCCGGGCCGTGCTGTCCACACTCGATGCCGACCTGGCGCTGTGCGCCGACGCCAAACGGGTCCCCAAGCTGGTGATTCGCGTCACGGTGGAGGCCGTTTACCTGCATTGCGCCAGGGCGCTGATGCGCTCGTCTCTTTGGGATGCAAGCCGCCACGTGAACCGGTCGGCGATGCCGTCGATGGGTGAAATGCTAAGGGACCAGATTGGCGGCGACATCCCCGCAGAAACGCAGGCGCAGATGCTGGTGCGTTACGCGGTGGATTTGTGATGGCATAACAGCCACCGAAGCGGCGCTTCGCAGTGCCGGGCCAAGTTGGCGCGGCCGGTTGCAGTATTGGCGTAGGACAAGGCGAGGTTTACCAGGGCCAGGGCGCAAAAGGCCCCGGCACTGACTAAACTGGCCCGGATGCCTGCACCTTGTTTACATGACTAGCCAGCAATGGTTCCTGCTGATCGGGGCGCTGCTGCTGCTGCGCGGCCTGTCGGCCACGGTTCTCAAACGTTCACCCGTCACGGCCGCCATCATCTACCTGGCCGTCGGCCTGCTGGTGGGGCCCAGTGCGCTCAACCTGTTCCACTTCAATCCGCTCAAGGAGTCGGCGCTGTTGCAGGCGTTGACTGAAGTGGCGGTGTTGATATCGCTGTTTTCAGCGGGCGTCAAGATGCCGGCGCCCTTTACCCTGGCGCGCTGGCGCGCACCGATTCTGCTGGCCACAGTCTCCATGACTGTGACCGTAGCGCTGGTGGCGGCATTCGCCTATTACGTGCTGGGCCTGCCGCTGGGCGCGGGCGTGCTGCTGGGCGCCATCGTGGCGCCGACCGACCCGGTGCTGGCAACCGACGTGCAAATCCGCCACCCCGGCGACCGCGACCAGTTGCGCTTCACGCTGACCTGCGAAGCCGGCATGAACGACGGCAGCGCCTTCCCGTTTGTGATGTTGGGGCTCGGCCTGATGGGCCTGCACGAGCTGGGTGCTTCAGGCCTGGACTGGGTCGTGCTGGACGTCTTGTGGGCCACCGTGGGCGCGATCGCCATCGGCGTGGCGGCGGGCGTTGGGCTGGCCCGCGTCGGCTGGACGCTGCGCCGTGCGCCGCACCAGCATGAATTGATGGACGACTTCCTGGGCCTGGGTTTGATCGGCCTGGTCTATGGCCTGTGTGTGATGCTCGACGTCTGGGGCTTCCTGGCGGTGTTTTTTGCCGCTGTGGCGCTGCGCCAGACCGAGCTGAAACTGGCCAGGGCCGCCAAACCCAGGGCGGACGGCGAAGCTTTGCCAACCGTCAGCGAAGGCGCCCTGGTCTTCAAGGAGCATCTGGAGCGCATTTCGGAGGTGGTGCTGATCCTGCTGATAGGTGGCACGCTGTTTCTGGATTCCTGGACCTGGAGCGCCGTCGGCCTGGCCCTGTTTCTGTTTTTGGTGGCGCGCCCGGCCAGTGTCATGGTGGGCCTGCTCGGGACCGGCATGCCCTGGCGGCTGCGCGGCCTGGTAGCCTGGTTTGGCGTGCGCGGTGTGGGTTCGCTTTATTACATGATGTACGCCATACAGCACGGCTTGCCCGAAGCCCTGGCGCTGCCACTGGTTCAGCTTACGCTGATCGTGGTGACGCTGTCGATCCTGCTGCACGGCGTCAGCGTCAAACCTTTGCTGCGGATTTTCTGGCGCCGGGGCAAACAGACGTCGGTGGCATCCATACCCGCTAAACCAGACAAGTCCTAACTGCAGGCCGCGCTGGCCTAATGCCGCGCCCTGCCCGACGGCCCCTGGCCACCGGTGCTCAGTCCAGCTTGATGCCCAGTTCCACCGCGACCTTGATCCAGATGGGCACGTCGTGCTCCCACTGTTTGCGGGTTTCGGCCAGGTTTTTCGGCTTGTTGGGGATGCCAAAGGACTCGCGCAGTTTGGCGGCGCGCTCGCTGTTGGCCCCTTCCACCGCCGCAGCGGACAAAATCTTGAGCACGGCCTCGGGCGTGCCGGCCGGGGCCATCAGGGGCAGGGCGCCCTCCAGCCCCACCAGAATGTCGTTAAGCCCCTGCTCCTGCAAGGTGGGCACATCCGGCAATTTGGGTGAACGGTAGCTGCCCGTCACGCCGATGGCCCGCACGCCGCGGCCAGCCACGGTGTTGAAGGCCTGGTAACTGCCAATGGCGATCTGCAATTGCCCGGACACCACGTCCACCCACATGGGTGACTCGCCCCGGTAGTGCACCGACTGGATCTTGGTGCCTTCGCGGCGGTTGGTCTGGTCCGCCACCAGGTGCGGGTAGGAGCCGGGCGCGTAGCTGCCCATATTGGTGCCGTTGGGGTTGGCCTTGGCGAACTCAATGAATTCCTTCATGTTGCGCGCGGGCACCTTGTCAGACACGGCCACCACCAGCGGGCCGGAGGGGAAATTGGCAATCGGCGTGAGGTCTTTGTCCAGGTTGTAGGGCAGCTTGGAATACAACACGCGGTTTTGCCACAGTGTGCCCGAGGTCGAGATCAGCAGGGTGTACCCATCTGGCGGCGCTTTGGCCACCATGTCGATGGCGATGACGGCCCCCGCGCCGGGGCGGTTGTCCACCACCACGGACTGGCCGGTTTTGGCGCCGAGCTGCTCGGCGTACAGGCGCGCGTAGGCGTCCGTCAGCCCGCCGGGCGGAAACCCCACCACGATGCGGATCGGTTTGCTGGGCCATTTTGAAGCGCTGGCCGTTTGCGCCTGGGCCAGCGGCATCACGGCGCTGGCGCCCATGGCGACCGTGGTGGCTAGAAACTGGCGGCGCGACGCATGCATCGAATCAGACATGAAGGCAATCCCGTTGACAAAATAGTCGGTCAAGTCTATCGGTGGAACCTGTCGCGAAGAAAGGGGAGAAACCCGTGCGCATTGGATGCTGGCAATAGATGGATCGGGCCGATGCGTTGTGATGGGATCAGGCCGGTGCGGCACTCAGCTCCGCGGCTGTCCCCCGCGTCGGCCTAGGGCGAATGGCACTTACTTTGTCTCCCAAGCATGACCGTGGCGCTCTGTCTTTCTTCGAGCTTGGGCGCGAGGAATCTTCAACCAGGGGTACGGTTTGGGTCGGCGCTTTCGCATTCGCGGCTCAATGCGCCCA
>JANMVT010000269.1:0-6611 GCA_031392945.1 Rhodoferax sp.
CCAGCAGGCGGGGGTTGAGCAAATTGCGTATGGGCAGTTCGGCGGTTTGGGCATTGCGCCGGAATGCGCCCAGGGCCGCGCACACCACAATCATCAGCAGGCTGGCAAACAGGCCGCGAATAAAGATGACCTGGGGGCCGGGCAGGGATTCACTGGCCAGCTTGGCCAGCGCATCATTGCCAATGAAAAACGACATGCCGATCGACATGTTGATGATGCCGCGGCGGTTGTCAGAAGTTGTCATGCGGTCGGGGGCTCGCGCGGGCGTGTGGGCGTGTGGGTTGGAGCGTCCAAGTATACGAAGCCGACGCCCTTTGCACAGGCATCAGCCGATGGCCATCAGGCTGGCATTGCCCCCGGCTGCGGTGGTGTTGACGCTGATGGCGCGCTCAACCAGCAGGCGCTCCAGCGCAATGCTGGATTCGTGCCCGGCGTTGCCGACGATGCCGATGATGGGGCCGGGCCGGTTCGCCAAATATTGCGCCAGCGCCTGCAGCGAGCCGGCGCTGCCCTGGTGCAGCACCAGGTCAAAAAACACGCCTGGCTGGCGCCAGTTGTCCACCAGTACGATGTGCGCCTGCTGCTGCGGGGTCAGGCGGGCGTGCAGGGGCGCGGCCTCGGCCGGCCAGACGGCACGGCTGCCCACCGAACGCACGGCAGCCAGCTGGGCCAGGCGGGCAGCATCGTTGTCGGCCAGGCACAACACGGCCTGGCGCGCCTGCAATGCGTAGGTGTTGGATTCACCAGTCGGGCCGGGCAAACCCCGCGAGCGTGATGCCAGCCAGGGCGCAATGGCCGCCGCTGGGTGGTGCGACAACAGGCGCAGCAAATACAGCGGGCCGCCCGCTTTGGGCCCGGTGCCCGACAGGCCTTCGCCGCCGAACGGCTGCACGCCCACCACGGCGCCGACCATGTTGCGGTTCACATAGACATTGCCGACCTGGGCGCGCGCGACCACGCGCTGCACGGTTTCATCAATGCGGGTGTGCAGGCCGAGTGTCAGGCCATAACCCGTGGCGTGAATCTGGTCGAGCACATCATCCATCGTGCCACCCGCTGCGGCGCCGGCAAAACGCATCAGGTGCAGCACCGGGCCGAAGACTTCATGGTCGAGCTCGGCCAGCGAATTGATTTCGATCAGGGTAGGAGGTACGAAAAACCCCTTTGCCATGACCTCTGCAGGGGCTTCAGCCTGCGCCACCCGATGGCCCTTGGCGCGCATGGCGTCAATGTGCGCCAGCAAAGCATCGCGGGCGCTTCGGTCGATGACCGGACCCAAGTCAACCGCCAGTGCGTCCGGGTTGCCCAGGCACAGTTCCCGCATGGCGCCTTCGAGCAGGGTGAACACGCGGTCTGCCACGTCATCTTGCACACACAAGACCCGCAGTGCCGAGCAGCGCTGGCCGGCGCTGTCAAAAGCCGAGTTGAGCGCGTCGGCGACGACCTGTTCGACCAGGGCGCTGGAGTCCACCAGCATCGCATTCTGGCCGCCGGTTTCGGCGATCAGCACTACCGGCTGGCAGTCGGGGTTGAGGCGTTGCGCGAGCTGGCGCTGGATCAGGCGCGCCACCTCGGTGGAGCCGGTGAACAAGACACCGCGCACACGCGCGTCCCCGACCAGGGCCGCGCCCACGGTTTCGCCATTGCCTGGCAGCAATTGCAGGGCAGCGCGCGGCACGCCGGCCTGGTGCAACAGTTGTACCGCCAGGGCGGCAATCAGGGGCGTTTGCTCCGCCGGTTTGGCCAGCACCACATTGCCGGCGGCCAGCGCGGCGGCAATCTGTCCAGTGAAAATCGCCAGCGGGAAATTCCAGGGGCTGATGCACAACACCGTGCCCAGCGGCAGGTGGGTCAAGTTGTCAAAATCACGGCTGATTTGGGCTGCGTAATAACGTAAAAAATCCACTGCCTCGCGCACTTCCGCAATGGCGTTGGCGGCGGTCTTGCCGGCTTCGCGCATCAGCAGGGCCATCAGCGAATGGGTTTGGCCTTGCATCAGGTCGGCGGCTTGCATCAGCGCTTTGGTGCGCTCCGCCGGGGGCACGCCAGCCCAGAGCGGCGCGTGATCTTGCGCGCTTTGCAACGCGGTTTGCACATCTATCAAATCGGCCTCGACCACTTGGCCAACGACATCGCTTTGGTCGGCCGGGTTGCGCACGGGGCTTGCGGTGCGAGCTGAACGGATTGGCGATGGCGATGATGGGGATTCGGCCAACTGCGGCGCGGCAGTCCAGCGCGTTTGGGCGGATTGGCGCAGGCCTTGTGCCAGCGACTGCAGGGTGGCTTCGTCGCTCAAATCCAGCCCGTTGGAGTTGACGCGCTCCGGGCCAAACAGCGCCGAAGGCAGGCTGATGGCCGGGTGCGGCAGGCCGACCTGACCCTCCTGCCGGGCAAGTTGCTCCATTGCCTGCATCGGGTCTTGCACCAGGTCGTCAATGGCGACGCTGGCGTCGGAGATGCGGTTCACAAACGAGGTGTTGGCGCCGTTTTCGAGTAGGCGGCGCACCAGGTAGGCCAACAGCGTCTCATGCGTTCCCACCGGTGCGTAGACGCGGCAGGGCCGGCCCAATTTGCCCTGTGCCGTGGGGCCGACCACCTGCTCATACAGCGGCTCGCCCATGCCGTGCAGGCATTGAAACTCGTATTGCCCGGCATAGAAATTTTGCCCCGCCAGGGTGTGGATGGCGGCCAGCGTGTGGGCATTGTGGGTGGCAAATTGCGGGTAGATCCGGCCCGGCGCGGCCAGCAGTTTGCGGGCGCAGGCGATGTAAGCCAGGTCGGTGTGCGCCTTGCGGGTGTAGACCGGGAAGCCGCTCTGGCCGTCCACCTGCGCGCGTTTGATTTCACTGTCCCAATACGCACCCTTGACCAGGCGCACCATGAGACGGTGGCGGCTGCGCTCGCCCAGGTCAATCAGCCAGTCCACCACCGCCGGGCAGCGTTTTTGATAGGCCTGGATGACAAAACCGATGCCGTTCCAGCCTGCCAGCGCGGGCTCGAAGCAGAGTTTTTCGAGCAGGTCCAGCGAGAGTTCCAGCCGGTCGGCTTCTTCGGCATCGATGTTGATGCCGATGTCATAACTGCGGGCCAGGCTGGCGAGCGCCAGCAGGCTCGGGTACAGCTCGGCCATCACCCGGGCCACCTGAGCGCGCTGGTAACGCGGGTGCAGCGCCGACAGCTTGATGGAGATGCCGGGCCCGTCGTAAATGCCGCGCCCGCCGGAGGCTTTGCCGATCGCGTGGATCGCCTGTTCGTAGGCCTGAAAATAACGTGCCGCATCCGCCGCCGTCACAGCCGCCTCGCCCAGCATGTCGTAGGAAAACCGGAAGCCCTGCTGCTCACGCTCGCGGGCATTGGCCAGCGCCTGGCTGATGGTTTGCCCGGTGACAAATTGTTCGCCCATCATGCGCATGGCCATATCCACGCCTTTGCGCACCAGCGGCTCGCCGCTGCGCGCCACCACGCGTTTGAGCGCGCCCCCCAGGCCCGATTCGCTGTGTGTGCCGACCAGCTTGCCGGTGAGCAGCAAACCCCAGGCCGCCGCGTTGACAAACATGGACGGGCTGGCGCCCACATGGGCCTGCCAGTCGCCGCTGCCGACTTTGTCGCGGATCAAGGCATCACGGGTGGCGTCGTCGGGGATGCGCAACAAGGCCTCGGCCAGGCACATCAGGGCCACGCCTTCCTGCGAGGACAAGGCGAACTCGCGCAGCAGGCCTTGCACCAGGCCGGCGCGGCCAATGGCCTGCTTCGGGTCGCGCAGGTTTTGCGCCAGTTGGCGCGCCAGGCCTTGAGTCGCCCCGGCCTGCGCCGGCGCCTGGCGGGCTTGTTCAAGCAGAGTCGGCACCAGAGCTTGCTCAGGCGTGCGGCAAGCCGCCGTGATGGCGTTGCGCAAGGGCGATTGCATCAGCGGCGTGAAGAACCGCGCGAAGGGTTGGCCCGCAGCTTGGCGAAGGGACGGGGCATCGGCGTTCATGGTGTCGATTCCATCACATTGGCGCAATGGTTTCATCATGCCAGTTTCATCACGCCAGCTCCAGCATGCCCTGCCTGGCCGGCGCCTTGGCGGCGAATGGCATGCCGAGTTGGCCAAACAGGTTTTTTGGGTCGGCCATCTCCGGGATCAATGCGATTTGCTCGCCCAGGCCCAGCAGGGCGGCTGCGTCGCGCATGAAACGCAAGGCGGCAAAATCTTCCAGCGCGAAACCGACCGAGTCAAACACGGTCACCATTGAATTGTTGATGCGGCCGGACTGTTTGCCAGCCAATACCTGCCAGAGTTCGGTCACCGCAAAGCCGGCCGGCATCTGCTGGATGTCGCCTTCCACCCGGGTTTGCGGCGCGTATTCGACGAACACCGCCGCATGGCGCAACACGTCTTCGTGCAATTCGGTTTTTCCGGGGCAGTCGCCACCCACGGCATTGATGTGCATACCGGGTTCGATCATGTCCTGGGTGATGATGGCGGCATGGGTCTTGTCTGCGGTGGCCGTGGTCACGATGTCGGCGCCCTTCACCGCCTCACGGGTGCTTTTGCATACCGTGAGTTTCAGGCCGCTGTCAAACATGACGTGAAGGTTGTCCACCAGCTTGGCGGTGGCGGCCGGGTCGGTGTCGAACAGGCGGATTTCCTCGATGCCCACCAGGTGTTTGAAGGCCATGGCCTGGAATTCGCTTTGCGCGCCATTGCCGATCAGGGCCATCACGCGGCTGTCAGGGCGGGCCAGCGCACGGGCTGCCACGGCCGAAGTGGCGGCGGTGCGCAAGGCGGTGGTCAAGGTGAGTTCGCTCAGCAGCGTCGGGATGCCGGTCCGCACGTCCGCCAGCACGCCAAAGGCCATCACGGTGGGCAGGCCGACCTGGGTGTTTTTAGGATGGCCGTTGACGTATTTGAAGCTGTAGCTGGTGTCGTCGGAAATCGGCATCAGCTCGATCACGCCGCCTTCTGAGTAGTTGGCGACGCGGGCCGATTTGTCAAAGGAATGCCAGCGCAAAAAATCGCTGCGGATGTTGGCGGCAATGCCGGCCAGGCAGTTGTCGAGCCCTTTTTTGCGGATGATTTCCAAAACCGTGGGGACGCTCAAATAGAGAGTTGAGACGGTTGAGGCGGGGCGGAGGTGGTTCGATTTGCGCATGGCGTTCTCCTGCTTTGGTTAATTCTTTGGTTTATGGTCAATGCGATGGGAGAAGTTTCCCGCCTTGACGTGGCAATGAAAATCAGCAAAAATATGCCAGATAGATAAAAATCTATTCAAAATGGCAGAGTAAATTGATATTTTGACAATTTTGGAGCTTCCTTGGACGCGACTGACCAGGCTTTGATTTCTCTTTTGCGGCAAAACGCCCGCTTGAATGTGGCCGACCTGGCGCACAAGCTCAAGGTGTCGCGCGGCACAGTCACCAACCGCATCCGCAAGCTCGAAGACCAGCAGATCATCGTCGGCTACACGGTGCGCCTCAAGCCCGAGGCCGAGCCGGAGCGCATCCGCGCCTGGATGGGCGTGCAGATCGAGGGCAACCGCACCCGCGAGGTAATTGCCAGCCTGTTAGGCGAGCCGGGCATCGCGGCTCTGCACGACACCAACGGGCGCTGGGATTTGCTGGCCGAAATTGAGGCGCGGTCGATGAACGAGTTGTCCCAGGTGCTCGAGCGCATTCGCCTGGTGGGCGGCATCCGCAGCACCGAAACCAACATCCATTTGGCGACTTACCGCTGATCTGTCTTTAAAAGGGGTCAGGTCTCCCATATTGCATTTTCCCCACCCACAGGCTAAGCTTTGATCATGGTTAGACCCCTACGCATTGAATACCCTGGTGCGGTTTATCACGTCACCTCACGCGGCGACCGGCGTGAGCCTATTGCCCATGAGGACGCGGATCGAGCGCTGTTTTTAACCACGCTCGGCCAGGCCCTGGAACGCTTTGATGCCCGAGCCTGGGCCTACTGCCTGATGGGCAACCACTACCATCTGGTGTTGCACACCCGCCAAGCGAACCTGTCGCGCCTGATGCGCCAGATCAATGGCGTCTACACGCAGGCCTTCAATCGCAGCCATGGCGTCACGGGCCATCTGTTCCAGGGCCGCTTTAAAGCCATCCTGGTGGACTGCGACAGCTACTTGCTTGAAGTGTGTCGTTATGTCGATCTGAACCCCGTGCGTGGCGGCATGGTTAAACGCCCGCACGACTACCGATGGAGCAGCTACCGCGCCCTGGCCGGCCTGGCAGACCAACCCGACTGGCTTGATTCAAAACCGGTTTATGGGCAGATCGCGCCTGGCAAACCCAAAGCCCACGCCGCCGCAAAGTATGCGCAATTTGTGTCGCAAGGGCGGGGCGTCAAACTTTGGGAAGAACACCTCAATCAGCAAATTTATTTGGGTGGCGCTAATTTCATAGCGCGGATGCAAAAACAGGCCGGGCTAGAAGCTGGCAATTCACCGGCATCGACCGTTGCGCGCAACAACATCAGCAAAGCCCACCTTAGCACGCCGGCGCGTGACGGCGATGTGCAGACCTTCGCACGGCGCAAGTGGGCCAATAAGAAAGAGCGCAACCAACACATCGGCGATGCGTTCCACCAAGGGGGCCACAGCCAAACCGCTATCGCG
>JANMVT010000014.1:0-21468 GCA_031392945.1 Rhodoferax sp.
GAAGAATTTCCCTTTGCCGACTGGAAGAAGATGCTGGCCATCCACCTCGATGGCGCTTTCCTGACCACCAAGGCCTGCGTGCCGCACATGCAGGCCTCGGGCAAGGGCGGCAGCATCATCTACATGGGCTCGGTGCACTCCAAAGAAGCCTCGGTGCTCAAGTCAGCCTACGTCACGGCCAAGCATGGGCTGATGGGGCTGTGCAAGACGGTGTCGAAAGAGGGCGGCAAGCACAAAATCCGCGCCAATGTGATTTGCCCCGGCTTTGTGCGCACGCCGCTGGTTGAAAAGCAGATTCCCGAGCAAGCCGCCGCGTTGGGCATCAGCGAAGACGATGTGATCAAGAAGGTCATGCTCAAGGAAACCGTGGATGGCGAATTCACCACCGTGCAGGACGTGGCCGAGGTGGCGCTGCTGTTTGCCGGGTTCGGCTCAAACGCGCTGACCGGGCAATCGCTGGTGGTCAGCCACGGCTGGTTCATGCAGTGAAACGGCCTGCTGCACATTGGCAGTAATCAGCGGCTTGGGGAATTGCTCGCTGGATTAGGCCCCGCGTTGGGAATTGTTGGCGGTATTGCCTTTGTCGTACTCATGGGCGCACACTCAAGGTTTCAGTGACGAAATTTGAGGTTTATATGCGCAAACTCCTTCCCTTGTTCTTAATTGCCTTAATCGCCGGATGCGCGGTGACGCTTGCAGAGCGTGAAACCAGAATGCAGCGGGAGGTTGACCAAATGGTTCAATCGTATGGCCCGCTTTGCGACAAGCTGGGGTATACGCGAGACTCCGATCCATGGCGTGATTGCGTGCTGAAGCTGGATACGAGAGACCGCTATGAACGCTTCGCCACGCGTCCGACTACGACTTCTTGCTTTGGCCATCGCGGCTTTTTCCAGTGCACCCGCTTCTGAAGGCAGATGCATCTGGACGGGGCTCCCCGACCTGGTCAAATACAACGCCATGGTCGAAAGTTTCTTTACCACCCGGGAGTGTGAATTGATTGACCTGCGTTGGTGTCCCCAACGGTTTCACTCCGCATTTTGCGATGTTTGGTCGTCTATGCCGAAGATCACGTGTGTTCCGACAGGAAAGAGCTTGCAATTCACATTTCAACGAGGGACTTGCAGACTTCCCCAAGCCAGTCGAATTAACTGCGGCTTGAGGCAAAAAAAAGATGCGGGCACCGCCTAAAAGGCCAACCCCCTGTCAACGCTTCGCCCACCTCCTTACGAATGTCTACGCATGACTCGGAGCCGCCGTAGATAGCTATTTCTTTCAACGTATAAAACTTTCATTTACAACACACTGCCGGTTTTGACCGACGCACAGGAGATACAACATGAACTTCGAATTCGGCTGGCTGGGTGGCGGCGTGCTGCTGGTGCTGGCCGTGGTATTTCTGCTCAAAGCGGTACGCATCTTCCGAGAGTATGAGCGCGGCGTCGTCTTCACCCTCGGGCGCTTCTGGCAGGTCAAAGGGCCGGGGCTGGTCATCATCATCCCCATCATCCAGCAGGTGGTTAGGGTGGACTTGCGCACAGTAGTGCTGGAAGTGCCGACGCAGGACGTGATCTCGCGCGACAACGTGTCAGTCAAGGTCAGCGCCGTGGTCTATTTGCGCGTCATTGATCCACAAAAAGCGATCATTCAGGTCGTCGATTACCTCAACGCCACCAGCCAGCTCGCGCAGACCATGCTGCGGTCGGTGCTGGGCAAACACCAGCTCGACGACCTGCTGGCCGAGCGCGAAAAGCTCAACGCTGATATCCAGCAGGCGCTCGATGCGCAAACCGATTCGTGGGGCATCAAGGTCGCCAACGTCGAGATCAAGCAGGTGGATTTGACCGAATCGATGATCCGGGCCATCGCCCGCCAGGCCGAAGCTGAACGCGAGCGGCGCGCCAAGGTCATCCATGCCGAAGGCGAACTGCAGGCTGCCGAAAAGCTGTTTCTGGCGGCGAAGATACTTTCGCAGGAGCCGCAGGCGATTCAGCTACGGTATCTGGAAACGCTGACGGTGATAGGCGCCGACAAGAACACGACCATCATCTTTCCGCTGCCGATGGATTTGCTGACGCCTTTTCTGGAAAAACGGAAGTAAGGGAGGCGGAAAAAGCCGATATGCCGTTTTTAGGTGCGCTGGCGGGATCAATGCAAGGCGCTCTGAGCGCCGTGTGGCGAGCCAGACAAGCGAGGAGCAACGCCGTAGTGCGCCCTATTGCACCGGCACCTGAAACAGATGCAGTTCTGATTAAACTCACCTAAATTTTTTGTGAGTACATTTGCGGGTACCTCAGAAAGCTAAAAAGCCACAAACCCAATGGGCATGCGGCTTTCAAGACTATTACTGGCGGAAACGGAGGGATTCGAACCCTCGATGGGGCTCAACACCCCATACTCCCTTAGCAGGGGAGCACCTTCGGCCACTCGGTCACGTTTCCTTCAGCCTTCAAATTATTTTGAATTATCTCACGAGTCGGCGACCGGTTCAGGCCAGGGGTGGCTGGTCCAAATCAAATGCCTTGTGCAGCGCGCGCACTGCCAGCTCCATGTACTTCTCGTCAATCACCACCGATGTCTTGATTTCGCTGGTGGAAATCATCTGGATGTTGATGCCTTCCTCACTCAGGCACCGGAACATGCGGCTGGCCACACCCACGTGGCTGCGCATGCCGATTCCGACTATGGACACCTTGCAGATTTTGGTGTCGCCCACCACTTCCTGAGCACCCAAGCCGGGCAGAACTTTAGTTTTGAGCAGGTCTACTGTCTTGGCGTAATCCCCCCGGTTGACCGTGAAGCTGAAGTCAGTCTTGCCGTCCTTGCTAATGTTCTGGATGATCACGTCGACTTCAACATTGGCATCGGCCACAGCACCCAGAATCTGGTAAGCGATGCCAGGCTTGTCGGGCACGCCCAGCACGGATATTTTGGCCTCATCGCGGTTGAATGCAATGCCTGACACGATTGCTTGTTCCATGTGTTCATCTTCCTCAAAAGAAATCAAAGTGCCTGATGCGGCCTCTTCGTTGATGTCAATGTCCCACGGCGTGAAGCTGCTCAGAACACGCAGCGGCATGCGGTATTTGCCGGCAAACTCCACTGATCGGATCTGCAGCACTTTGGATCCCATGGATGCCATCTCAAGCATCTCTTCAAAGCTGACAGTGTGCAGGCGGCGCGCCTCAGGCACCACTCGCGGATCCGTGGTGTAGACGCCGTCCACGTCGGTGTAGATCAGGCATTCCTTGGCCTTCATCGCCACCGCTACGGCGACCGCCGAAGTGTCCGAACCACCACGGCCCAGGGTGGTGATGTTGCCTTGTTCGTCCATGCCCTGAAAACCGGTAACGATCACCACTTTGCCAGCCGCCAGGTCGGTGCGCACTTTTTGATCGTCGATCGACTCGATGCGTGCCTTGGTGTAGGCGCTGTTGGTTTTAATTGGCACTTGCCAGCCGGCGTAGCTGACCGAAGCCATGCCCTCTGCTTGCAGCGCAATGGCCAGCAAAGCACTGGAGGCCT
This sequence comes from Rhodoferax sp., assembly GCA_031392945.1. Classification (GTDB taxonomy): domain Bacteria; phylum Pseudomonadota; class Gammaproteobacteria; order Burkholderiales; family Burkholderiaceae_C; genus JANYCG01. Next base: position 3,526 of record JANMVT010000014.1, read on the forward strand.
GCTCGCCGGTTGCGGCCAACATGTCAAGCTCACGGCTGTAGGCGTCGGTTGGCTTGGGCGGCGCCAGTTCATTGGCCAGACCGAGCAGACGGTTGGTTTCGCCGCTCATTGCGCTGGGGACCACCACCATCTGGTGGCCGGCGCGGGCCCACTTGGCGACGCGTTTGGCGACATTGCGGATGCGCTCGGTCGAGCCCATCGACGTGCCGCCGTATTTGTGAACGATCAATGCCATTGAAATAATCGGAAATTCGAGGTGAAGAATGCCATCAGCACAAATATGCGAACACTGATACGCGATCACTGGTACGCGAATACAGCGACCATTACGGGCAGCGGTGCGTTGCGAAGGCTAGGAATTGTACCAATTGAGTGCTTCTGCTTCTCGCACTACAAAGCCCGGCCCTACCTTGATGCGGATCTGGTGACCTCGCGTGGTACAGGCCGCTACCTGGTCAAGCAACTCGCCAAGCTGGGCGGCGCTGGGCACGACCTTAAAAAGGGCTCTAAGCCAATGCCTGAGCATGTTGGCCTGCCGTGCACGGCTCAGGGCCTGGAGTCTTGCAATGACAGGAGCACCGTCACCTGGGCGCCCAATCAGCGCAAGATCTTGTTGCCCCACGTCCAGCAGAACTTCTTGAGCCTGTGCAGCATGCGCGGCACTGCGGGCAAAGGTATCGCGACACTGAGGGAACGCCGCTTGCAGCGCGGGAAGCAGTCGGGCACGAATGCGATTGCGCGTGAACCGCTCATCGGCATTGGACGGGTCTTCTATAAAACCCGTGCCGTGCGCGGCCAGCCAAATGCGAATGTCAGCCGCACTCACCCCCAAAAGAGGCCGGTGATAATTCAGGCCATCGCGCTCCCAGTGCGCTGGCATGGCCGCCAAGCCACCCAGCCCTGCGCCCCGGCTGAGCGCCAAAAGGATGGTTTCAACCTGGTCGTCAGCATGCTGGGCCAAGGCGATGCTGTTGATCGCCACATTTCTATTTGATATATTTTTTATAGCACACAATGACCATTCTTCAATGGCTACAGCCTGAAAAGCATCATAGCGTGCGGTGCGAGCGGTCGCCTCCGGACTTTGGCCCGGGGCATGGCGTGCATCCACTTTTCTCACAGCCAATGGCACGTTCATACGGGCGCAAAAAATTTCGCAATGTCGCTGAAAATCGTCTGCGACTGCCTGCAAGCCGTGATGGATGTGAACCGCCCTGACCTGCCCCGGCCACTTCGCGGCGCAAGCCATGAGCAACGCCGTCGAGTCGGCACCGCCGCTGTAGGCCACCGCGACAGGCAGCGCGGGAGAAAAGGCCCGTATGGCGTCGGGCAGCGACTGGCCCACGCGCAAGACCCTATTTAATGCTGACGCGTGGCTCGGCTCGCCGGTCGGCCTTGCCTTCGGCCCGATTATCAGCCCGTGGGTCTGTCTTGGTGTCGGTATAGCGCCCGTAGCTCTGCAAACGCTCATATCGCCGGTCCAGCAGCTCTCTGACCTTGAGGTCGCCAACCTGGCGGTAGGCGTCATTGAGCGCACGCTTGAGGAAGGCCGCCATCTGTTTGTGATCCCGGTGCGCGCCACCCACTGGCTCGTTCACAATTTTGTCAATCAGACCGAGGGCTTTCAGCCGATGCGCTGTGATGCCCAGAGCGTCAGCAGCCTCCTGCGCCTTGTCTGACGTTTTCCAGAGAATGGAAGCACAACCCTCGGGACTGATCACCGAGTAAATCGAGTATTGGAGCATCAGAACCTGGTCCCCAATGGAAATTGCCAGAGCACCGCCAGAGCCGCCCTCGCCAATGATGGTGGTGATGATGGGCACCTCAAGCTGCGCCATTTCGAAGATGTTGCGGCCAATTGCCTCTGACTGGCAGCGCTCTTCGGCATCAATGCCCGGATAGGCACCAGGCGTGTCCACAAATGTAAACACGGGCAGCCTGAATTTTTCAGCCGTCTTCATCAGGCGCAAGGCCTTGCGGTAGCCTTCTGGCTTGCTCATGCCGAAATTGCGCAGACCGCGCTCTTTAGTGTCGCGCCCTTTTTGCTGGCCCAGCACCATGCACGGCGTGCCGTTGAAACGAGCCAAGCCGCCCACAACGCTCAGGTCGTCAGCAAAATGACGGTCACCATGCAACTCCACGAAATGCGTGAAGATGTCATTGACGTAGTCTAACGTGTAGGGGCGCTCGGCGTGGCGCGCAATCTTGGTGATCTGCCAGGGTGTCAAGTCACTGTAGATGTCTTTGGTGAGTTGCTGGCTCTTTTTGGCCAATTGGTCAATCTCGGCGGAGATGTCCACGGCAGATTCAGTCTGTACATAGCGCAGTTCTTCAATTTTTGACTCAAGCTCGGCAATCGGTTGCTCGAAATCAAGAAAGTTTTTTTTAGCCAAATGTATCTCCTGGTCAGTCAAGGACAGCGTCTGTCAGCTTCCAACCTCCCGATATCAGTTGGAGACAGAGCTTGTTCGCTTAGCGCAACTGCGGTCTGTCGCGCCATGTAACTTCCAACATCCCGGTATCAGTTGGGGACAGAGCTTGTTCGCTTCGCGTAACTGCGGTCTGTCCCGCAATATATCAGCACTCCAATGGCAAGGGGTCCAACGAGCGCCAAATATACCAAGTTGCCACACTGCAATACGGTGCCCAGGCCGCAGCCACTTCCCTTGCATCACTGCGGCTTACGGACTCACCTGAAAAATAGCTTTTGCTGATGCCATTGATCAAGCCGACATCGTCCAGCGGCAGCACATTGGGACGCATCAGGTGAAAGATCAAAAACATCTCTGCCGTCCAGCGGCCTATGCCGCGAATACCCACCAGCTCGGCAATGATGACTTCGTCGTCCATCGTACTCCAGGCGTCTGCCTGGACTGCACCGCTGTCAAAGTGCAGCGCCAGGTCCACCAGGTACTCCACCTTGCGCGCGCTCAAGCCTGCCGCCCGCATGTCGTCCACCTTGACTTTGAGCACGTTGGCCGCCGACATTTTGCGCGGCAGAACAGCAAACCGGTCCCACACCGTCTGCGCTGCCTTAACCGAGATTTGCTGGCCCACTATGCTGCGCGCCAAGGTGACAAAGGCGTCGCCGCGCGTTTGCAGGCAGGCGTCGCCAAATTGCGGTATCAGGCGCTTCATGACCCGGTCTTTTTTGACCAGGTGTTTGCAGGCATCGTCCCAGTAGTGGGGCGTCAAAACCTCCGGCAATTCCGGACTTGCTATTTTTTTAGTAGCTATCATCGCTTGGTATCCGGGGGCCGGGGGCCGATTCGCCTGCTTTTTTGGTCATTGTGACTCCCAGGTAGTGCCACTGGGTGTGTCTTTCAACACAATACCACTTTCCAGAAGCTGCTTGCGGATGCGGTCGGCTTCGGCGAAATTTTTGGCGGCTTTGGCGGCGGCGCGTTGGGTGATGAGGGTGTCAATCGATGGGCCTTGAGTCACAGTCGGCGCGTAACCGGCGATTGTCAGCGCACCGAACTCTGGTGTGACCTCGCGGCTTTCAAGTGGTCGCCCCTGCAAATGGGTTTTTGGATCCTTTTGCAACAGCCCCAACGTGCCGCCCAAGGCCTTTAACAATCCCGCAATCTGTGCCGACTTGCTGCGATTCACTTCACCTGCCAAGTCAAACAATACGGCAATGGCCTCAGGGGTGCCAAAGTCCTCGTTCATCGCAGCTTTGAACCTGGCCGCGAACAGATTGCGCCAATCAATGGCCACCTCATCCGGCCTGACGAGTTCCAGCGCCGTGTAGAGGCGCTTCAAAGCGTTGCGCGCATCGTCCAAATGCACATCGCTGTAATTCAAGGGGCTGCGGTAATGCGCGCGGATGATGAAGAAACGCAATTCCTCCGGCTGGTATTTTTTCAACACGTCCCGTACAGTGAAAAAATTGCCCAGCGACTTCGACATCTTCTCGTTGTCGATGTTCACAAAGCCGTTGTGCATCCAGTAGTTGGCCAACGGCACGCCATTCGCGCCTTCGCTTTGCGCGATTTCATTCTCGTGGTGCGGAAACTGCAGGTCGGCGCCGCCGCCGTGGATGTCGAATGTCTCGCCCAGCAAAGTGCAGGCCATGGCCGAGCACTCGATGTGCCAGCCGGGGCGGCCCTTGCCAAAACCAAAACCGAGCACGTCGCTGTCCCATTTGGCGTCTTCAGGCTCGCTCTCTTTGGCGGCCTTCCACAGCACAAAATCCAGCGGGTCGTCTTTGCCTTCGAGCACGGCCACGCGTTCGCCGGCGTGCAGCTCATCAATCGATTTGCCAGACAGCTTGCCGTAACCGGGAAATTTGCGCACTGAAAAATTCACGTCACCGGACGCCGTGACGTAGGCCAGGCCTTTGTCCTCCAGGGTCTGCACGATGTCGAGCATCTGCGGTACGAAGTCGGTGGCGCGCGGGTCGTGGGTGGGCCGCTCGATGCCCAGGGCGTCGAAGTCGCGGTACATCTCGACGATCATGCGGTCGGTCAGGGCCCGCACCGTCTCGCCGTTTTCCACCGCACGGCGGATGATCTTGTCATCTATGTCGGTGATGTTGCGCACAAAGACCACCTCGAAGCCCGAAATTTTCAGCCAGCGCTGCACCACGTCAAAAGCGACGTTGGCGCGGGCGTGGCCGACGTGGCACAGGTCATAAACCGTGATGCCGCAGACATACATGCGCACACGGCCAGGCTCGACCGGGACAAACTCTTCGGAGGCACGCGACAGCGTGTTGTAGATGCGCAAACTCATGGGGCGGAAGTGACAGGCGGAAATGACGTCGGTAGAGCGGGTGGGCAGAAGCTTGCGGCGGCTCAAAAAGACCCCTCGGCTACAATCCGGTGCAGTATATCGCCCCGTCTCTCCCCCATTTTCAGGGCTCTTGCCGCATACGAATCAATTGGCTTCATGAAGCACGCACGCCCTGCCCTTTTCCCCGTCAGGCAAACCATCCAGGCGTTTGCCCTGGCCGTCATTTTTGTGGCAGGCACCGCCCATGCCGACGAATACAGCGACGTGTCGCAACTCATCCGCGCCGGCAATATGGCTGGCGCAATGGCCCGCGCGGACCAGTTGCTGGCGACCCGCCCGCGCGATCCGCAAATGCGTTTTCTCAAAGGCACGATACAGCAGGCCACCGGCAAACAGGCTGAGGCATTGGCCAGCTTCACCAGCCTGACCGAAGACTACCCCGAGCTGCCCGAGCCCTACAACAACCTGGCCGTGCTGCTCGCCGCGCAAAACCAGTTCGACAAGGCCCGCGCCGCGCTGGAAATGGCGATCCGCACCAACCCCAGCTACGCCGTCGCGCATGAAAACCTGGGCGACGTCTATGCCAAGCTGGCAAGCCTGGCCTACATCCGCTCGCTTGAATTGGGCGCGGCCAGCGCCGGCGTCACACCCAAGCTGGCCCTGATCCGCGAAGCGATTGGCGCCAATCCAGGCCCGGCGGCTGCGGCCGTCAAAGCCCCTGGTAATTCACCCGGCAGTTCGCCCGGCGCGCCATCCCCCACCTCAACCATCCCCAAAGGAAGCACCCCATGACCATGGGCAGTTATTCAGGCAGCCATCCAATCAGCAAGCGTGGCCTCATGCTGGCCGCAGGCTTGAGCCTGTGCTGGTTGCAAGCCTTTGCACAGACCCCGCCGCAGGTGAAGTTCAGCACCTCGATGGGCGATTTCGTCGTCGAGGTCTATCCTGACAAAGCGCCCAAGACGGTCGAGAACTTTTTGCAATACGTCAAGGACAAGCACTATGACGGCACGATCTTCCACCGTGTGATTGAAAACTTCATGGTGCAGGGCGGCGGTTTCGACGCCAAATACGCCGAGAAAAAGGGCCGCGCGCCGGTCGCGCACGAAGGCCGCGAAGCGCTTGAAAAAGGCGGCCCGCGCAATGTCGTGGGCACGCTGGCGATGGCGCGCACCAATGACCCGCATTCGGCCACCGCGCAGTTTTTCATCAACGTGAAGGACAACGCGTTTCTCGACCCCACCCTGATCCCGCCAGGCGATCCGGTGCCCAAGTTCGAGTACCAGGGCCGCGTGTATGAAAACACGCCGCGCGCGAATCTGGTCAATGCCCCACAGCTGTTCGGCTACACCGTGTTCGGCAAGGTCGTCAGCGGCATGGACGTGGTCAACAAAATCAAAACCACGCCGACCGGCGCTGGCGGCCCCTTCCCGACCGACGTGCCCAAAACGCCCGTTCTTATCAACTCCGCAACCCTGGTGAAATAAAATCATGAGCAACCCCCAAGTCGAACTCCACATTGCAAAAAACGGCGAGAAACTCGGCGTCATCACGCTTGAACTCAATCAGGACAAAGCCCCCAAAACGGTGGCCAATTTCCTGGGCTACGTGGCCAAAGGCCATTACAACAACACGATTTTTCACCGCGTGATCCCAGGCTTCATGGTGCAAGGTGGCGGCATGGAGCCCGGCATGAAAGAAAAACGCGGCGACTCGCCCATCAACAACGAAGCCAACAACGGCCTGAAGAACAACAAATACACCGTGGCCATGGCGCGCACCGGCGACCCGCATTCGGCCACGGCCCAGTTTTTCATCAATGCGTCCGACAACGGGTTTTTGAACCACACCGCGATCTCGGCCCAGGGCTGGGGTTATGCTGTATTTGGCAAGGTAATTGCTGGCGCTGACGTGGTCGACAAAATCGAAGCCGTGAAGACCGGCCGCAAGGGCCATCACGATGACGTGCCCAATGACGACGTGGTGATCGAGAAAGCCGTTGCGCTGTAAACCTGAGCGGGACCATGTCGCCTGCCCCGCCCCCGGCCGCCCAAGCCCAGGCTGACGGCGTCTGGCCGGTATTGCAGGCGCCGCCGGACTGGCGGGTGCTTGATTTCATATCCGACCTGCACCTGCAGGCCAGCGAGCCAGCAAGTTTCGACGCCTGGCGACGCTACATGCAACACACGCGGGCGGATGCTGTTTTCATTCTGGGCGACTTGTTTGACGTCTGGGTTGGCGACGACGCTGCCGGTTCAGGCTTTGAACTTCAATGCGTCGAAGTGCTGCAACAGGCGGGCCGGCGGCTCAAGCTTTTTTTCATGCACGGCAACCGGGATTTTCTGGTCGGCGCAAAATTCATGGCGCTTTGCAACACAACCCTGCTTGCCGATCCGGCCACGCTGCATTTTGGCGGCCAGCATTGGCTGCTGAGCCATGGCGACGCCTTGTGCCTGGCCGACACCGATTACCAGGCGTTTCGTGCCACCGTGCGCAACCCGCTCTGGCAACAGGACTTTCTGGCAAAACCGCTGGATGAGCGCAAAGCTGTGGCGCGTGCCCTGCGCGCGCAAAGCGAGGCGCGCAAACAATCACACATGGGCGCTGCGGACCTTGACCTGGGCGCGACAAAGGCCTGGCTGGCGCGTGCCCAGGCCCGCCAGATGATCCATGGCCACACCCACCGGCCCGCCGACCATTCCCTGGGTGATGGCATGCAGCGCATTGTCTTGAGCGATTGGGATGCCGGCGCCAATCCGCCGAGAACGCAAGTGCTGCGCCTGTCCATTGACGTCGTGCTTCAAGCCGGGGAGACCAGCGCCCAAGCGGATTCGGCTGATGCAGGCGTCTGCGTCCAGCGGATTTCGCCTGCAGAGGCCTGAAAGCCCACCCTGCCCGCCGCCGATGCCCGCCTGGCTTGACGCACTGCTGCGGCGCAAACCCGGCGCCGTTCCCGACAGCCTGTGGCAAACATGCCTGCGGCGCCACACCTTTCTGGCGCGGCGCGCGCCAGATGAATTGGTCCGCCTGCGCCAGCTCTGCCTTGAGTTTCTGCGGCAAAAAGAATTCCACGGCGCCCAGGGCCTGGCGGTTTCCGACGCGATGGCGCTGGCCATCGCCGCGCAAGCCTGCCTGCCCATCCTGAACATGGCGCCGGGCATTGCCGCGCTGGATTGGTACGACGACTTTGTCGGCATCGTCGTCCATCCGGGCGAGGTGCTGGCACGGCGGGAAACGCAGGACGAATCCGGCGTGGTGCACCAATACCAGGAACTGCTCAGCGGCGAGGCCATGGAAGGCGGGCCGGTCACCCTGAGCTGGAAAGACGTGGCCGGCGCGGGCGCGTCAGCCGCGCAGGGCTACAACGTGGTGATCCATGAATTCGCCCACAAGATCGACATGCGCAACGGCGTGGCGGACGGTTGCCCGCCCTTGCCGCCCAATTTCATGGGCGCTGCCAGCGCCCGCGCCGCGCACGCCTTGTGGCGGGCCACTTTGCAAAATCAGTTTGAGAACTTTCGCGAGCAAGTCAGCCTGGCCGAACGATTTGGCGCGCCCGCCACCTGGCTGGACCCTTATGGCGCGAGTTCACCGGGCGAGTTTTTCGCTGTGGCCTGCGAAGCCTACTTCGTCAACCGCGACCGCTTTGCCGAAGGCTTCGCGCCGCTCGTCACTTTGTTTGACGCTTTTTTCGACCGCCGCAGCCTGGCTTGGGGTGCCCAAATGCGTCCCTGAACACGGCTCAATGCGCCCAGTCCTGAGGGTTGACTTCGTCGATCTGCCAGGGGTCCAGAAACTGCTCGGCGTAACTCTGGTATACGCCTTGCGCCACAAAAACGTCGAATAAATCCGGGTCGATATGGCCGTTTTGCTTGAACTTGGCCATGATGCCCATGGCTTGCGACAGCTTCATGCCCGGTTTGTAGGGCCGGTCGCTGGCGGTCAGGGCCTCGAAGATGTCGGCGATGCCCATGGAGCGCGCCTGCACCGACATCTGGTCGCGCGTGAGGCCCTTGGGGTAACCCTTGCCATCCATGCGTTCATGGTGGCCGCCGGCGTATTCGGGCACGTTGCGCAGGTGCTTCGGCCAGGGCAGCTTTTCCAGCATCTTGATGGTGGCCACGATATGGTGGTTGATGGTGTTGCGCTCGTCCTGGGTCAAGGTGCCGGCGCGGATGGTCAGGTTCTCGACTTCATTGGTGCTCAGAAAATCCGTCTCCAGGCCGTCCGCGTTGCGCCAGCTGTGCTGGTGGCCGATGTCGCGCACCCGCTGCATGGCGGTTTCGGGCATTAATTCACCGCCCCGGTTGGCCGAGCGGATGAACTCCCGGTCAACGTCCAGCGCGTCGATTTTTTCGCGCATCTCGGTGGCGATGCGGCCTTCCGCCTGGGCATCAACCTGGGCGCGGGCGTTGAGCTGCAGGCGCAGGGCCTCGATCTCGCGGTCGCGCTTGAGCACTTCAAAACGCGTGTCGAGCAATTCGATGCGGTCAAACAGCGTCTGCAGTTTGGTGGCTTTGTCCACCACATGCACCGGTGTGGTGACCTTGCCGCAGTCGTGCAGAAGACCGGCGATCTTGAGCTCGTAACGGTCGCGGTCGGTCATGGTGAACGCGGCCATGGGGCCCTGCGTGGTGGCGTTCACCGCCTCGGCCAGCATCATGGTCAGGGCCGGCACGCGTTGGCAATGGCCGCCGGTGTAATGCGATTTTTCATCAATCGCCAGGTTGATCAGGTTGATGAAGGATTCGAACAACTCCTCCAGCTGGGTCATCAGCAGGCGGTTGGTAAGGGCGATGGCGGCTTGCGAGGCCAGCGACTCCGCCAGGCTCTGGTCGGCCAGCGAGAACGGCACCACCAGGCCCGTGCCCCGCGCCTGGGCGTTGATGAGCTGCAACACGCCGATCACCTCGCCTTCGTGGTTCTTCATGGGCACCGCCAGAAACGACTGCGAGCGGTAACCCGTGCGTTCGTCGAAATGGCGCGTGCCCGAGAAGTCGAAATTGGCCTCGGTGTAGGCGTCCTTGATGTTGACGGTCTGGTTGTGGATGGCCGCGTAGGCCGCTACCAGGGAGTCGTTGTGCCCGCCCTTTTCGTCCACCAAGGGCAAGTTGGGGAAATTGATGGCCACGCCCGAGGTGCCGCCCATGGCGACATTCAGGGAATCGGTGCGCAAAATCTCGAAACGCAGCGCCTGGCCGCCTTCCATCACCCGGTACAGGGTGCCGCCATCGGCATGGGTGATCGATTTGGCGGCCAGCAAAATGGTTTCAAGCAGGCGCTCGATGTCGCGCTCTTTCGACAGCGACACCCCCACCTGGTTGAGCTGTTCGAGCCGCTTGAGCAAGTCGTCCACTGAGTCCATGTTTTGTCTCCCGGAAGCAAATCAATCCTGGCGCGCGATGCAGCCCATGCGGCCCCTCAATTCTTGAGCAGCACCCTGAGCGCGTTTTGAATCCGCCGCGCGTTGTCCTGCGCGAAACCGCTGCCCAACACTTGCGCCGCGTCCTCGGCCCAGGTTTGCGCGGGCGACGGGTCGTGGCGTTTGGTGAGCAACTGCAATTGCAATGCGCGCCGCTCGGCGATGTGTTCGGCCGGCGTTGGCAGCTCGGCGGCCATTTCCAGGCGCAGCAGGGCGACGGCCGCGTCGCCCGCGGGCGCTTTGCGCAGGGCCTGCACCCAGGCACTGCGCGCCGCCGGGTTGGCGCGCCCGCCCAGATCCTGCACATTGGGCACTTGCGCCACGTCGCGCGTCTCCCAGGCGCTGAGCAGTTGCACAATGGCTTCGCCGTGCGCCCGCGCGGCCAGCTTTTTGAGCGCGAACTGGGCGTTTTCCAGCGCGTCGCGCTGCGCCCGGAACGCAGCGTCGCCCAACCGCGGGGCCTCGCTGCGGCCAAAATCACGCTCGGGCGGGCGCCCTCCCGGACGGTCAGAACGCTCTGGCCGGTCCGAGCGTGCATTGCGGTCCGGGCGGTCGCCCCGGGGGCCATCCTTGCGGTCGCCAAATTTGCCGCCGCGCCCTGGCAAGGCCGGTTCGGTTTTCTTCATGCCGGGGCGGTCGTCACCGCGCATCGCCACCACGGGCTTGCGCGGCACAACCGGTGCCGGCTTGGCTTCGGGCGCGGGCGCCTGTGTCGCCTCTGGCGCAGCCTGATCAGCGGAATCCGCTGCTTCGGCCGGTTCAGTCGAGTTTTCGGGAGCTATATTATTAGTAGCTAACTCTTCAATATCCACGAGGGGAATCTCCTTGTTTTCTTCCAAACTCTGGCTTTGGGCCTGCACCGCGACCTCGACCGCCGCTTTGGCCTGGGCCTGGCCGCGCAGGGCCGCATCCAGCGCATTCATGGCGCTGCGAATCTTCTGTGCGTCGCCCGAGGCGTTGGCGGCCTCCAGCGCTTTGGCGGCGTCCAGCACGACGCGGTCGCGCGCGCTCAGATCCGCGTCGGCGCGTTCGCGCTCGGCGGTCTTGCGGTTGAAAGCCTCATCAATCGGTTTGCGAAACGCATCCCACAATTTCTGCTCAAAGCGGCGCTCCAGCGGCACGGCGTGCGCCTCGGCCTGCCAGCGTTGTTGCAGCGCCTTGACGGCGTCCACCCGCAGCATGGGTGCGGCGCCCAGCAGCTTGGCTTCTTCGATCATGGCGTGGCGCTGCTCTACGCTGAGTTTTTGCAGGGCTTCCAGCGGGGCTGCCGCCGCGCCAATGGCTGCCAGCCACTGGGGCTGCAACTCGGCAAAGGCTTTTTCGCTCAGGTGCCCGGCATCGCGCCAGCGGTCGCCAAACTGGTGCAGGATGCGGTTGAAGCCTTTCCAGTCATCGTCCAGCGCGGACGGATTTTCAGCCGCCCAGGCCTGCACTTCAGCGATCAGGGCCAGGCGCTGGACCTTGTTTTCTGCGGCTTCGAGCTTGACTTTCTCCAGCCAGGCCTCGACCACTTTGTGCGCCTGGTTGCAGGCTTCGTCAAAACGTTTCCACAAACCGTGGTTGGGCACGCCGCCCTGGTCGGTTTGCTTCCATTGCTCACGCAGGGTGCGCAAGGAATCCTGCATTTTCCGCCCGCCCAGCTCATGGCCAGGTTCGCGCTTGAGCAGCCCTTCGGCTTTGGCGACCAGCTCTTCGCGCAACTGGTCGGCGCGCCAGCGCTGCCAGCCTTCGAGCTCTCCGGCGGCAGCCAGTGCGGCCTGGGCCTGGTTTTCAAGTTTGTCGCCAATCAGGCGGCCATGCTCGCGAAGCGCGTTGCGCAACGCATTGGCGGCACCTGCGCTGGCCTTGCCATGGCCTTCGGATATTTCCAGCTCCAGCTTGGCCAGAACGTCTTTCACGGCGGACTCGGCCTGGGCGCGGACCTCGGGGTCGATTTTGGGTTTTGGCGGCTTAGGCTGCGCCTCGGGGGCGATGCCGCGACCGGCGCGCAGCTCGTTGGCCCACACTTGCACCGGCGGCAACGCTGCGGCGGCGTCGTCGCTGGCAGCGACGGCCTGGGTAAGCGCCGCCTGGAAGGCATCCCACACCACCAGCAATTGGGCCTTGGAGGCCTCCAGCAAGGGCGGAAACTTCAAATCGACGCTGGGCCAATTGGCATCGGCCAGCAGCGATTGCGCCTGGGCCTGCCAATGCGCCACGTCGGCGCGCAGGGCGTCCCAGACCGCATGGGCGTCGCGCCAGGGCTTCATGGACAGGACTTCGATGCGCTGGGCCAGCAGCACCGCCGCTTCGCGCTGCACCTGAACCCGGTGTTGCAAATCCTCGATCACCTTGACGCGGTCGGCCAGTTGCACCTTGATTGTGGCCAGCGGCTCTTTGGACAAAGGCGCGCCAGCTTTGGCGGCGTCACGCTGCCAGGCCAGCGCGTCGGCGATATTGAGTTTGGCCAAGCCCAGCAGGGCCTGGGCCTTGCCCGCCCATTCAGCGCCGGCGGCCTCTTGCCCCTTGCTGCGTTTGAGTTCGTCGAGTTTTTCGCGCAAGGCCTTGGCCGCGCCCTTGTCGCGTCCGCTGAGTTCCTTGAAGACTTCGGCAATGCGCTCGGGCGCCGGGTTGCCCAGCAGCCAATCGCGCACGCGGGCGGCGCGCTCCCCCGAAGTCGGGGCGGTGAAGGCGCCGCCGGTCAGTTCATCAAGCTGGCGAATGTCGTTATGTTTTTTGGGTGAAGGCGTCGTCACAATAGGTACAGGGTAGGTTGCAATTAATAGAGGCGTGCGCGTATTTTCGCCGTTAATTGCGATTGGCCCAAAATTTGGCTGAAATCCGGGCGGGAATCCAGCCCGCTAATTCGTTTGCAGGTTCAGTTCGGCCCGGGGCGTCCACTTGGCGTCGGCCGTGGCGTCGACTTTTTCATCAGCCGTCACAATCGCCTTGCCCTGCGCGTCACCCGCCTTGGCCGCGCCCAGAAACAGCCGCTCCAGCGGCAATTATTTGGAGGCCAGGTAATCCTTGGCGGCCACATCGCGCTGCAAGGCGAGTTCGCGCATCACGTCCTGCGTGACCACGATGTTGGCGAGGATAAGTGCCTCCATTTCAGCATCAGGAATGTCCTTGACCATGCCGATCAGGTTGCGCGGCTTGGGGAAATCCGCGCGTTTGACCATGCTTTTGTCGCCAGTTGACGTCCAGTTCACTGTCCAGGTTGCCGTGCAACCCAGGCACAAGTAATTGCCCCAGATAAGGCGCGGGCAGGCCCAGCGGCCAATCAGCCAGATTGACGCTGACTTGCGCCGTTTTGTCTGTCGCCACGCGTTCAAACTTCAAGCTGGCCGGGCCGCCCTGGACTGCTGTGGAGCCGCTGAATTGAACCGGCTGCTCTAGGGGCAAGAGGATTTCCTTGGCGTCCAGAGCCAAGTCCCGCAAGGCGACCAGGGCCTGCGGCGCCGTGGTGTCGTCGCGCCAGGTCACCAGGCCGTTGCGCACCGCGACGGCGGCAACTTCGAGCTTCCAGGGGTCGGGGTTGGGCTTCGTCAGCGCTTTTTCCTCTTTTAGGGTGTCATTTAAGGCATTTGCCCTTATGCCATTTGCGTAGTTAGCTTCTACCCGCCCCAGGGTCACTTTGCGCCCCGGCACTTCACCAGCGATTTTTTCGACCTGGCTCTTTAACGGAGGCGGCACCAGGGGCCCAGCTAAGTCCGGCGAACGCCGCGACGCCGGCCACCAGCCAGACAAAGCGCCGCAACATTTATTTTGAGGAAGTAAGTTGAATGCCATGGCGGCAATTTTCAACGAGGCCGGGCAATGGTCAATGCCAGGTTTGAAAAATTTGCGGCACGCCTGAAAAGAGAAAGCCCGGACAGCTTGACTTTCGTCACTCTGTTCGGGCTCGACGGCTGGCCAAAGACCCATGCCGTCAGGGTTTGCACTTGGGAGAGTTACGTCCCGCAGTGCTGGCAGCAAAAGATTGCCACCATGATTCGCCGGGGCCGCTTTATCAACGCTACCCGAAGGTAGGGACTGGCTACTGCCGACTTGGCACCTGTTGTTAGACAGGCAAACTCAGTTTAGTCCTTCGCGATGCTTTATTCAAGCGGCAATTTCAATTGGTAACGATGTTTTTATCTTCAAAATTAGAATATAAAACTTATTTTATATGGTTGACTATATATATAAAGCCAGCCTAGAATCCGCCCATCCCTGCCACATGGCTAGGGATTACCCGAACTCGTTGCCGAACCCGGCATAGTCAAATCACTGCACCGATCCGCAACGGCGGGCAGAATGTTGATGGCGTACCAACCCAAACGAGGTGCTACAAGTTTGCGCTGCACCCAGCGCAGGCCTTGCGTACTGAGCCCAAGAAGGAAGAGCTATGACAGCGTCAGGAAAATATATCCAGACTTTGAGAACCGTTCCAAGCCGGATGGTGCAAGGCCTGTTTGACATCACTCAGAACAGTTTCGCCCTGGTCGGGCTGGCGGTCATGTTCACCGTGGTCATGTTGAGCTTCCATCCCGAGATCCGCCAGATGGGCGAAGTCAAACTGATGGGCTGGCTGCAAAACCGCCAGGCCGTCGCCGTTGAAACGGACGAAAGCGCCATCGCGCCCGAGCCCGAGGCGATTGACCGCGCCACTGCGACCAACCCCAGCAACCTGCCCAAACCGCAGGCTGCCCTGGCCTATTGGTTGAGCAAAAAATACCGCGTGGCGCCCGAGCCGGTCAGCGCCCTGGTGTCCGAGGCGTTTGATCTCGGCAGCCGCACCAAGCTTGACCCAACCCTGATCCTGGCCGTGATGGCGGTGGAATCCGGCTTCAACCCCTTCGCCCAGAGCGCCGTGGGCGCCCAGGGCCTGATGCAGGTCATGACCAAGATCCACAGCGACAAGTTTGAAAGCTTTGGTGGCAAACTGGCGACCTTTGACCCGGTCACCAATTTGCGCGTGGGGGTGAAGGTGCTGCAGGAATGCATAGCGCGGGCCGGCTCCGTCGAGGCGGGTTTGCGCTTCTATGTGGGCGCCGCCAACAATGAAAACGACGGCGGCTACACCGCCAAGGTGATGGCCGAGCACGACCGCTTGAAACAGGTCTCGACGGGCAGGCGCCTGCCCGCTTCGCCAGCGCCTGTCGCCGCCATCATTCCAGTCAGGGCGCCAGCCAAAGACGACGCGTCGTCTGAAAAAATCACCACCCTGTTCAGTTCTTGACACGCCATAC
Source organism: Rhodoferax sp. (assembly GCA_031392945.1). Lineage (GTDB taxonomy): Bacteria > Pseudomonadota > Gammaproteobacteria > Burkholderiales > Burkholderiaceae_C > JANYCG01. The sequence goes on from JANMVT010000014.1 coordinate 18,898, forward strand.
GGCCGACAGGTCGGGTAAAATCGGCCGTGTGCGCAACTGGCGATAGGCATGCGGGTTCCCAACAGTCAGCATTTGGGGCCTGCCATGCCAACGTGGGATACCACTGGGAAGCGCGCCGCAAATGCCTTTATTGGCTTTGTGTTCAGCCGTTCGCCTGGGCAGCCCTTGCACCGATTGACGCCAATTCAATCGGTTCACAGGAGCATTCGTCTTAAAGGACTGCCATGTACAACCGTAACATCCTGATAGAACAGACCGACCCCGAGATTTTTGCCGCCATCCAGGCCGAAAACGCGCGCCAGGAACAGCACATCGAGTTGATCGCCAGCGAAAACTACGCCTCGCCCGCGGTCATGGCAGCGCAAGGCAGCCAACTCACCAACAAATACGCCGAAGGTTACCCCGGCAAACGTTATTACGGCGGCTGCGAACACGTCGACGTGGCCGAGCAATTGGCGATTGACCGCGTCAAGCGGATCTTTGGCGCTGAAGCTGCCAACGTGCAGGCGCATTGCGGCGCGTCGGCCAATGAGGCGGTTTTTTTGGCGTTTTTGAAACCCGGCGACACCATCATGGGCATGAGCCTAGCTGAAGGCGGCCACTTGACGCACGGCATGGCCCTGAACATGAGCGGCAAATGGTTCAACGTGGTCTCTTACGGGCTGAATGCGAAGGAAGAAATCGACTACGACGCGATGGAGCGCAAGGCCCATGAATCCAAACCAAAACTCATCATTGCCGGTGCCAGTGCTTATTCCCTAGCTATTGATTTTGAGAGATTTGCCAAAGTGGCAAAAGACGTGGGCGCCATTTTCATGGTGGACATGGCGCATTACGCCGGCCTGATCGCCGCCGGCATCTACCCCAACCCGGTGCCGCACGCCGACGTGGTGACCAGCACGACCCACAAGAGCCTGCGCGGCCCGCGCGGTGGCATCATCTTGATGAAATCGCAGCACGAGAAAGCGATCAACAGCGCCATCTTCCCCGGCCTGCAGGGTGGCCCGCTGATGCACGTGATAGCGGCCAAGGCGGTGGCCTTCAAGGAAGCATTACAGCCTGAATTCAAAACCTACCAGCGGCAGGTGCTGAAAAACGCCCAAATCGTGGCTGAAACCCTGACTGCGCGCGGCCTGCGCATTGTGAGCGGGCGCACCGTAAGCCACGTCATGCTGGTGGATCTGAGAGCCAAAGGAATCACCGGCAAAGACGCCGAGGCGATTTTGGGCGCCGCCCACATGACCATCAACAAGAACGCCATCCCCAACGACCCTGAAAAACCCATGGTCACCAGCGGCGTGCGAATCGGCACACCGGCCATGACCACGCGCGGTTTCAAGGACGAAGAGGCCCGTATAACTGCAAATTTAATAGCGGATGTGCTCGACAACCCGAGGGATCCGGCCAATATTGACGCCGTGCGGGCCAAAGTGAACGCGCTGACAAGCCGGTTCCCGGTTTACGGCTAATCAACCAGATGAAATGCCCGTTTTGCAGTCACTCAGAAACCCAGGTGGTAGAAACCCGGATTTCTGAAGACGGGGATTTCATCCGCCGCCGGCGCCAATGCGGCGCCTGCGAAAAGCGCTTCACCACTTACGAGCGCCCGGACGTGAACTTCCCCGCCATCGTCAAAAAAGACGGCCGACGCATCGAGTTTGAACGCGTCAAGCTGCGCGCGTCCATGAACCTGGCCCTGCGCAAACGCCCGGTCAGCACCGAACAGGTCGACAACGCCATCGAGCGCATCGAAGAGAAATTGCTCAGCCTGGGCGCCCGCGAAGTGCCGTCCACCCGGATTGGCGAGCTGGTCATGCGCGAGCTGAAAAAGCTCGACAAAGTGGCCTATGTGCGTTTCGCCAGTGTTTACCGCAGTTTTGAGGATATTGATGAGTTCAAGACCTTGGTGGATGAGGTGCGGCGGTAATTTGGGTTTCGCGCTACTTGTTCCAGCATTCGGCGACACGGGCCATAACGGCAGGATCAGTGGAAGACCCCGTCACCGCAGTTTGCCGCTTTTCACCAAGACTGGTTAGCGCAAGATTGCCACACAAGTTATCGGTCCAGCCACTAGGGGTGGCAGCTAGGATAAACGACGTTGCGGCAGGGTTCGGATTTGTCGGGTCCAACGCAATATCGTACTTTTTACTGCCTTCTCTTGGGGAAACGATCAAGTTGGAAGGCAATGTTTGGCCCACCGTAGAACCGTCCGGGTAGCTGAAATTGATCGACCGGTATCGCTCCATGAATTGCGCCGCTTCCAGCAATACCGTCTTGGCATTTGCCCTATAACCACGCTGAATGTATTGGGTATAGGCAGGCATGGCTACTGCTGCCAAGATGCCGATGATGGCAACCGTGATCATCAGTTCAATGAGCGTAAAACCGTGATTTTGGCGTGTAACTTTCAATTTCCAACCTCCATTGCTGAACAGACCGCAACTAGACAGATTTGAGCGCACATTATTTCAATTGCCGCCAAGATTGGCGAGTCGAGGTGGTCGCCACAGTCGGTTTGACCAGCTTGATGCCGAGAACCTGAGTCTTGCCGACCGTGCCGTTGATTGTCAC
>JANMVT010000021.1:0-3203 GCA_031392945.1 Rhodoferax sp.
GGGCCATCGCGCGGCGGGCCAACTCCAGCACGGCGACCAGTTCGGCGCGTTTGGCCGGCCCCAGGCCCTTGACGCGTTTCAGGTCGTCCGCTGTGGCGTGCAGCAAGCCGGCCAGGCCGTCAAACCCGCCGTCAACGCCACGGTCAATCCCGCCGTCGAGTCCCTCGTCAGTGGGCGTGGCCACTTTGAGGTGCAGCAACTCGTCGGCCATCTGCAACACGCCTTTGCCCTTGATGCCGGTGCGCAGCAGCAGGGCCAGCAGCTCGGCATCGCTCAGGGCGCCGGGGCCACGCGCCAGCAGTTTTTCACGTGGGCGGGCGTCTGGGGGCAGGTGTTTGAGGGACATGGGCTGGGCGGTGAACGCCCAATGGCGGGCTTTCTACAATAGGGCCCTGAGTTTATCGAGAGTTTTATGCCAACAGTCACAGCCCCGGCGGCCCCAAGCGTTCTGCCCGGCTCCTTCCTGACCCTGCATTACCGCCTGGGCGGGCCGGCCGGGGACATCATCAACACCTTTGGCGGCAAGCCAGCCACCCTGTCCCTGGGCGCCGGTGAGTTGTCGCCCGCCGTCGAGCAATGCCTGCTGGGCCTGGCCGAGGGCGCGCGCGCCAGCTTCGAGCTGCCAGCAGGGGCTGCTTTTGGCGAACGCAACGCAGACATGGTGCAGTGGGTGGCGCACAAACTGCTGGCCGAGCTCGGCGACCCGCATGAGGCTTACCGGGTCGGCGACGTGGTGCAGTTCCCCACGCCCGACGGGCTGGGCCAATACGCCGGTGCTGTGGTGCAGGTGGGCAAAGCGGCTGGCGGTGACGTTGCCAACGAGTCAGTGTTGTTCGACTTCAACCATCCATTGGCTGGCCAACCAGTGACGTTTGAAGTCCATTTGATTGGGGTTTTATGAGTGGTTTGCCGCAAGAGATTGACGCCGCCGCGGCGGGCCGCCCCGAGCAAGGCACGGCCCCCGTGGGGCTGAGCGCTGCGGCTCCCATCTCGCCTGCGCGAGATGGGACAGCGCGAAGAGCCGTTGCCTCTGGCATAGGCCTGTCCAGCGCAGCACACGAAGTGGCAAGCGTGGGGGTTCAAGTTTACCTGGCCGAGCCGCGCGGTTTTTGCGCCGGGGTGGACCGCGCGATCGAGATCGTCGAGCGGGCGCTGACCAAATTTGGCCGGCCCATCTACGTGCGCCATGAAATCGTGCACAACACCTATGTGGTCAACGATCTCAAGGAAAAAGGCGCGATCTTCATTGAAGACCTCGACGACGTGCCGCCCGGCGCCACCCTGGTATTCAGCGCCCATGGGGTGAGCAAGGCAGTCCAGAACGAAGCGGCAGCGCGGGGTTTCCAGATCTTCGACGCCACCTGCCCCCTGGTCTCCAAGGTGCATGTGGCGGTGGCCAAGCTGCACAAGGAGGGTTACGAGTTCATCATGATCGGCCATAAGGGGCATCCCGAGGTCGAGGGCACCATGGGCCAATTGGAAGGCGGCATCCACCTGGTGGAAGACGTGGCCGACGTGGCGCGCTTGCAACCGGCGCAAACCCAAATGCTGGCCCTGGTGACGCAAACGACGCTGAGCGTGGATGACGCGGCGGAGATTGCCGCCGCCGTCAAGGCGCGTTTTCCCGACGTGCGTGCGCCCAAGCAGCAGGACATCTGTTATGCCACGCAGAATCGCCAGGACGCCGTCAAAGTCATGTCGCCGCAGGTGGATTTGGTGATCGTGGTGGGCAGCCCCAGCAGCTCCAACAGCAACCGCCTGGCCGAACTGGCTCGCAAACTGGGTGTTGACAGCTATATGGTTGATAGCGCCGATGAATTGCAGGCAAGCTGGCTGGAAGGCCGCCAGCGTGTGGGCCTGACGGCGGGCGCTTCGGCGCCGGAGATCCTCGTCAAACAGGTGATCGACCGCATCAAGGCGATGGGCGCGGTGTCGGTGCGCAAGATGGCCGGCATCGAGGAAACCGTGAAGTTCCCCCTGCCCAAAGGTCTGAAAGTGGCCTGAAGGTGTCGCCTGGCCCTTAAAATTGCCGCATGTTAGATATTTCCCTTCTCAGAAAAGACCTCGATTCGGTCGTTCGCCGCCTGGAAACCCGCAAGAATCCACAGAAATTTCTGGATGTCGAGGCCTACCGGGCGCTGGAAGCGGAACGCAAGGCGATCCAGTCGCGCACCGAAGAATTGCAGGGCAAACGCAATTCGCTGAGCAAGCAGATTGGCCAGCTCAAGGCCAAAGGCGCAGCGGGCGCGGCTGAGGCGGATGCCGCGATGGCCGAAGTGGCGAATCTGAAGGCCGAATTGGAGTCGTCCGCCACGCGTCTGGCGCAAATCCAGCTTGATTTGCAAAGCATGCTGTTGGCCGTGCCCAACCTGCCGCACGACAGCGTGCCGGTCGGTGGCGATGAGCATGGCAATGTTGTGGTTCGTAGCTGGAGACCCACGGGCGCTTCGCCTGCCGCTCTTGATTTTGAAGCAAAAGACCACGTCGATGTGGGCACGCCCCTGGGGCTGGACTTTGACCTGGGGGTCAAACTCACCGGCTCGCGCTTCACCGTGATGAAGGGCCCCATCGCCCGCATGCACCGCGCGCTGTCGCAGTTCATGCTGGACGTGCAGACGCTGGAACACGGCTACACCGAGTGTTATGTGCCCTACATCGTCAATGCCGACAGCCTGCTGGGCACCGGCCAGTTACCCAAGTTTGAAGAGGACCTATTTCGGGTGCCAAGAAGTAGACAGACTCTGAGTCAAGCCCAACTTGGCGAGATTGCTGAGCAGGGTGGAGCAGGCTCACGTGGCGGGGCCGTTGAGGAGAATTTCTATTTGATCCCCACCAGCGAAGTGCCGTTGACCAATTTTGTGCGTGATGAAATCGTCGCCGAAGCGGCTTTGCCGATCAAACTGACCGCGCACACCCCGTGTTTTCGCTCCGAGGCCGGAAGTTACGGGCGCGATACGCGCGGCATGATCCGCCAGCACCAGTTTGACAAGGTAGAGATGGTGCAAATCGTGCACCCCGACAAAAGTTATGAGACGCTGGAGGCCATGACGCGCCATGCTGAAGCCATTTTGCAAAAGCTCGGCCTGCCTTACCGGGTGATGTCGCTGTGCACCGGCGACATGGGGTTTGGCGCGGCCAAGACCTATGACCTGGAGGTCTGGCTGCCATCCCAAAACACCTACCGCGAGATCAGTTCGGTGTCG
>JANMVT010000080.1:0-5317 GCA_031392945.1 Rhodoferax sp.
CTTGGTGCTCAACCTGCGCACGCGCGACGACGCCTTTGACGAATCGGATGCCGTGGATTTGCAACTGCAACCCGGCCAGATGTCCATGCACGACGTCTTCATGATCCACGGCGCGGCGGTGAACCGCTCCACCAAGCGCCGCGCCGGTGTCGCTCTGCGCTACATGCCCGGCACCTCGGTGTTTGAGCGCGACATCAGTCCGGTAGGCGGCAAGTCCGGCGTGCCCACCGCGTTTGCGACGCGGCCTTTGTGGCTGCTGCGCGGCGAGGACAAAACCGGGCGCAATGACTTCAAGGTCGGTCACTATCAATTATATAGCTGACTGTGCTTTATTGGCGGGGGCCAGAGCCGCATCTCTTTCCAAAAACCTGTCCGTCAGTGGTGGTGGTGCAGGGGCAGATTCAGCAGCAGATTTTGTGGCTTGAGCCGGATGATTTTGTCGGCATTCATGGCCAGCCCCAGGTAAACCGGCTTGCCCGCCACATCGGCGCGCATCTCCTGCGGGTTGTCAAACGTCAGGCGAAACAAGCTGACCAGGCGCTGCATGCGCACGGTTTCCACCGGTTGATCCTGGTACAAATCGTTGAGCAGCGCGGTGGATTCGGCGTCCAGGCCGATGTGCCAGCGCCAATTGGCGTCCTCGATTTTGGGTTCGGGCTGAATGCTCACCGCCACACCCAGAAAATGCGCAATCCATTTTTCCAGCACCCGGGCCAGGGCCTTGAGGCCCGAGCGCGCCCGTGTCAGGGTGAAGCTCAAGCCATGGCTCAGGTCATTGCTGACTTCGTGCGTGAGGTCGAGCAGGAAATTGTGGCGCTCGCCGCTTTGCCAGTAGTCCGGCGCGTTTTTGTCGCTCAGGACTTCCAGGTGAGCATCGCGCATCGGCGCCTTGTTCAGCGCCAGCAGGCGGCCCATGTCGCCCAGGCCACCGGTCTCGTTGAGCAGGTCCAGCACGACCAGATCGCCGCACAAAATTTGCCCGTCCTGCACATGGATGCGCTGGGGCCGGAACAACAGTTCGGCAGCGCGCGCTTCAAAGGCGTTGTTCGCACCCGCAGCCATGCCCTCCAGCAGATTGCGCACGCAGGCCTGCGTGACCAGGTCCAGGAACAGGGGTGGCAACTTGAAGTCGCCGGACCGCAGGGCAGCGAGGTACCAGGCTTCGAGTGTGCCAGCGGCCAAAAGCGCGTCCCGAAAGCCGAGGAAAAAGGCGTAGTTGGCTCGGATGTCGGCGTCGGCCAACCTGGCCAGTTCGTCCGGGGCGACCGGGCGACGCGGCGCTGCCGTCAATGCGCCGTGCAGGGCGATTTCGGCGTCGCAGGACTCGTCCACCAAGGCCAGTTCAGGCCGCGCCAGAAAAAGCCGCAGGTAGTCGTCCGTGGGAATCAACCAGCCGCGTTCATTGCGCGGGCATTGCGAGAAACCGCTGGAAGGCCAAAAGTCCGGGCTCGTTGAAATCGTCAAACCAGAACTTTCGGCAGCTTCATCATTGATTCAATCTCGGGACTTGTGGCCCCTTTTCGACTTACGCCGGAAATTACGACTTACGCCCAATGGCGGTGTTGAGTTCGCTGATCGGCACCATGCGCCCGTGCAGGGGCAAAATGCGCTCGACATTGAGCTTCAAGCGGTCGATGTTCTGCGCCAGCACGACGTTATTGTCGTTGGGCCGGGCTGGCGGCGCCGCGCCTGGCGCGCCGGGGGTGTAGGCATCGGCCTCGATCAGCAGTTTCTCCTTGGGCAGATAGACCATCATGAAGCCCTGGGCGTGCACGCTGCCCTCGATGAAATAGACCTCTACCACGCGGTTGCCGTCGGTGAAGACGCGCTTGCCATCCACGCCTGACACTATGGCGCGCTTGCCCGATTTCTCCAGCGCGTCGGGGCTGATGCGGTTGGGGTTGGCCAGGATGCGCTCCAGGTAGGGGCGCGCCAGGCTGCTGGCGACGATCTCGGCGCCTTCGGCCGCAGCCGTGCGCAGGCCGCCGGCATGGTCGAAATGGTGGTGCGAGTTGATGACATAACGGATCGGTTTGGGTGCCAGCTTTTTGACCTCGGCGATCACCGGCTGTGCGCGCCCGTCATAGAGCGGGCTTTCCACCAGGATCAAGTGGTCGGCCATCTCGATGGCCACACTGTTGTGCGAGCCGCCCGCCACGAACCAGACGCCGTCGGCGGCTTTGTCTGCTGTCACGCGCTCGGCGTAGGCGCTGACCAGGGCCGGCACCTCGATCTGGCTGGGCTGGTTGGCCTGAACCTCGTTCACCGCGAGGTCCAGCACTTCGTAGCCACCCATGTTCTGGCGGATGCGGGTCGGGAACTTCACGCCGCCGAAGTCCTTGTAATCCGAATACCAGGTGACGGTGGCCGTGTCGCCCGACACCGGGTTGGGCTGCACCGCCTCGACCCGCTCGACCATGCCGTCGGCATTGATGAAAGCCGTGGCGCTGAAATAACCCGGCTCGGTGAAGGAAACTGCCGTCAAGGCCTTGCCGCCCTCACTGCGGGAATCGGCGGTTGCCTTGTTCTTCATCGCCGCCTTGATGACGCCGTGGGGCGATGTCCACAAGTCGTGCACCCGGCCGCTGACGGACAGGGGCGCGGGCTGCGGCGCCGGGCCAGCCATGTTCCAGGTTGCCGTGCCGCGCAACAGCCCGGTGCTGCGTTGCTCGCCGGTGCCCATCAGGGGCACCGCGCCGCCACCGGTGGGCTCGGCTCGGGTGATGGCCTGCTCTTGGCGTAAGGCGGCGTTTTCATAGTCGTTCAGGCGGGAAAAGCTGGTCAGGGTGGCTTTGGGCCAGGCCATGCCGGGCTGGTAGGCCTGGCCAAACTGGCCGGCTGTGCCGGTGCCGGCAAAACGGATGGATTTGAGGTCAGTGCCGCCCATGGCTTTGTTGGCACGCGCCAAGGCGGCCTGCGGGTCTTCAGCCTGCATCGAGGCGCATGCGGCCAGCAAAGCGGCGGCGCCGGCCAGAAGCAATCTGCAGGCGGGTTGATTGGCGCGGAATGTGCGTTTCATGCTGTCTCCTAAGTTTTTGATTGATGGGGCGATTCGCAGTAAGCTTCACTGTGAACTGATTCAGCCAGATTAGTTTCAGTCCAGACCCCCGGTTTTTCCCTAGGGTCAGGTTTACCAATTCTTACAGGAGACAACCGCATGAATGATCTTTTTTCGCTCCAGGGCCGCACGGCGCTCATCACCGGCGGCTCGCGCGGCATCGGGCGCATGATTGCCGCCGGGTTTTTGGCGCAGGGCGCGCGTGTCTATATCTCGGCGCGCAAGGCGGCGGTGTGTGACCAGACCGCCAAAGAATTGTCGGCGCAGGGCTTTTGTGTCTCGTTGCCGGGCGACGTGGCCACGCTGGATGGCGCCAAAGCGCTGGCAGCGGCGTTTGCGGCCAAAGAAGACAAGCTTGACATCCTTGTCAACAACGCCGGCGCGGCCTGGGGCGCGGCTTTTGACGAGTTCCCCGAAAGCGGCTGGGACAAGGTGGTGGACACCAACCTGAAAGCGCCGTTCTTCCTGACCCAGGCCCTGATGCCCCAATTGCGCAAGGCCGGCCAGTCGCGTTGCGCCAAGGTCATCAACATCGCGTCCATCGACGGCGTCTCGGTCAACCCGATGGAAACCTATTCCTATGCCGCCAGCAAGGCCGGTTTGATCCACCTGACGCGACGCATGGCCTTGCGCCTTGTCAAGGACAACATCGTGTGCACGGCCATCGCGCCGGGGGCCTTCGCGTCGGACATGAACCGCGAGGCGCGCGACCACGCAGTCGAGGTGTCGGCCCACATCCCGGCCGGGCGCATCGGCACCGATGAAGACATGGCCGGCGCCGCCATCTACCTGGCCAGCCGCGCCGGGGACTATGTGGTGGGCTCGACCCTGGTGGTGGACGGCGGTGTGACGCACGCGCGCTCCTAATTCAATTTATTCCAATGAAACAGGCCGTTTTCCATCGTGGAACATGCATAGTTAGCTACTAATATCGGAGCATTTTATGAACCATCTCAGCGGACTGGACGCCAGCTTTTTGTACCTGGAAACGCCCGAGACGCCGATGCACGTGGGTGGCCTCAACATCTACGAATTGCCGGCCGGCTACGAAGGCGATTTTCTGGACAATCTGCGCGGGCACATCGCCCAGCGCATGCACCTGGCGCCGGTGTTCGGGCGCAAGCTGGTCAACATGCCGTTTGAATTGGCCAACCCGATCTGGGTCGCCGATGACGATGTGGACCTGGAATACCACATCCGCAGCACGGTGTTGCCCAAACCCGGCAACCGTGCCCAGCTTGACAAGCTGGTGGGCCGCCTGCATTCAAGCCTGCTGGACCGCAGCCGCCCGCTGTGGGAGTTTTATGTGATCGAGGGGGTGGAGACACCGCCCGACGCCACACCGGGCACACGCCACATCGCGTTTTATTCCAAGGTGCATCACGCAGCTGTCGACGGCGAGGCCGGAGTCGCCCTGGCCCAGGCCATCATGGACGTAAGCAGCCAGCCGCGCCATGTGCGCCCCGCACCGCGCCGCCCGGCTTTGAGCAGCGACAACTTTGGCATTGCTGAACTCACCGTCGCGGGGCTGAAAAACTCGGCCACCCAGGCGCTGAAACTGGCCAAGACCTTGCCCACGCTGTTGCGCGCAGGCCTGCAGATGCTCAAGCCTGCCGCGCGGGAAGACCAAGGCAGCGGCAGCGGGGCGCTGGCAGCCGGGAAGAACAGCTGGTTTGCGCCCAAGACGCCGATCAATGTCAGCATCACGAACCAGCGCGTCTTCAGCAGCTTCTCCATCCCCATGGCCGAGCTTAAACACATTGCCAAAGGCAACGGCGTCACACTCAATGATGTGGTGATGGCAATCTGCTCCGGCGCGCTGCGCCACTACCTGGCCGACCTCAACTGCAAGCCCAAACAGCCTCTGCTGGCTGCGGTGCCGGTGAGCCTGCGCGAGGAAGGCAACACCGACATGAACACCCAGGCCTCGATGATGCGCATCAGCCTGGCCAGCCACATCAAGGACCCGCTCGAGCGCCTACAGGCCATACGCGCCGCCAGCCTGGCGGCCAAGGCCATGACGGCGAGTGTGAAGACCGCGCTGCCGACCGACTTCCCGTCACTGGGCGCGCCCTGGTTGTTGAGCGGCATGGCGTCCCTGTTTGGCCGCTCCAAAATCGCCAACAGCATGCCGCCGCTGGCCAATGTGGCGATCTCCAATGTGCCCGGCCCCAAAGTTGCGCTGTACATGGCCGGCGCCAAGATGCTGACGTATTACCCGGTGAGCATCGTCATGCACAGCCTGGGTTTGAACGTCAC
>JANMVT010000090.1:0-22908 GCA_031392945.1 Rhodoferax sp.
AGGAAGTGGGCCACTTCGTCGGCATCGCCGCCGCGCCGGCGCAGGCCGTCGGCCAGGGCGGCAAAACTTTTGGCGGCGGCTTCGGTGATGTCGCGGCTGGTCTTCTTGGGGCGAAAACTCCCGGGGTCGAGCCAGGCGCGGCGCAGCAGGGCCAGTTTTTCTGGCTGGGCCAATTCATGCAGCAAGACCGTGTGTGTCTCGGACGGATGGCCGTTGAACTGGGTGTGGATGCGGATGGTGAGGCGGTCGCACACCACCAGCAGGGGCGGGTTGGCGAGGGCCAGGCTGTAGGTCAGCAACTGCTTGAGGGCGGTGTCCAGGTTCTTGCCGGGGGCCTTGTTTTCCCAGGCGAAGTGGTCGCGCTTGAAGACATCGGCATAACCCCGCGCCTCGCCCAGCACCAGCGTGTCCTGCTCAAAGATGTAGCCACCGCCACTGCCCGGCGTGGGCACACCCAGCAGCTCGCACAAATCCATGAAGTGCGGCTGCGCGCCCTGGCGTTCGTTCAGCTCGAATGCCGGGCCGCCGGGGCCCCATTTGGCGATGAATTGTTGCGGGGTCATTATGGGCTTGGCACTCGCAGAGGAAGCTTCTTGAACGGGTCAGCGCAAGCCACGCCAAGTGGCTGGAAATGTTTGAGGTTCCGGGTCAGAAGCAGCAGGCTGTTTTGACGCGCCATGGCGGCAATGGCCACGTCGGCAAAACCGGGGTGGCGGCCAATGGCCACAGCGGCATCGGAAATTTGACCGGCCAGCCGCGCGGTCGGTGGGTCGAGCGGCAGGATGCGATCGCCAAAACCGGCAATCAATTGATCCAGCCATATATCGAGTCGCCCGGCTCGTTCCATGCCACCCGAGCGATGCAATTTGGCAATGCCCTGGGCCAGCTCTGTCACCGCAATGCTGGGAACAAAAAATTGCGAGTCATGCACATGGAGCCAGGCAGCGACATCGGCGGGCAGGTGTTTTTCACGCCCGGGTGCGAGTGCCGAAATGACGCTGGTGTCGAGTAAAAATCCTTGATCAGCGGTTGCCGGCGCCTGGGCCGGCAGGCGCGCAGTGCTCACAGATCGATGCTCCGCACGGCAGACGGGTTGCGTTTGACGGGAATCGGTTCCGGCATCGCCATCAGGTGCGCAACAAGACTGGGCCGGGCTGTCGGAAACAGGCGGTGGCCTTCCTCAATCGACACGACCATGGCAGACGGCAGCCCGTGGCGGGTGATGATGGTGGGCTGCCCACGTTGGGCCAAAGCCACGACGGCCGACAGACTGGCCTTGGCATCGCGAAGTTGCAGTGTTTGCATATTCAACCCCGGTTGTGACTACAGGTGGTCATTTTACACTGAGCTTCTTGAGCTGATACAGCGTCTCCAGCGCATCCCGCGGGCTCAACTGGTCGGGGTCGATACCGGCCAGCGCTTTGTCGACTGCGCTGGAGGGGGCGGCCTCGGCCACTGGCGGCGGCGCAAACAGGTCCACCTGGGTTTGCGCTGACTCGGCATGTGCCTCGAGCGCGCCCAGGGCCTGGCGCGCATGGTTGACCACGGCGGCAGGCATGCCGGCCAGGCGCGCCACCTGGATGCCGTAACTCTTGCTGGCCGGCCCGGCTTCGATGGCGTGCAGGAACACGATGTCCTGGCCCGATTCGGCGGCGCTCACGTGCACGTTCTGCGCTGCATGGTGCTTGGCCGGAAATTCGGTCAGCTCAAAATAGTGCGTGGCAAACAGGGTGAAGGCCTGGGTCTTGTCATGCAGTTGCGCGGCGATGGCGCTGGCCAGAGCCAGGCCGTCAAAGGTCGAGGTGCCCCGGCCGATTTCATCCATCAGCACCAGCGAGCTGGGCGTGGCGGTGTGCAATATCTGTGCGGCTTCGACCATCTCGAGCATGAAGGTCGATTGCGCGTTGGCCAGGTCGTCGGCCGCTCCGATGCGGGTGTGGATGGCGTCGATCGGCCCCAGGCGGCAGGCGCTGGCTGGCACGTAGCTGCCCATGTTGGCCAGCAGCACGATAACGGCAATCTGGCGCATATAGGTCGATTTGCCGCCCATGTTGGGGCCGGTGATGATTTGCATGCGGGCTTTGGGTCCCAGGCGCGTGTCATTCGCGATGAAGTTGCCACTGCCTGCCGGGCCGCCCAGGCCATGGGTTTCGGCCAGGCGCATCTGCACCACCGGGTGGCGGCCTGCGGTGATGTCGATGCAGGGCTCCCTGACGAATTGGGGCGCACACCAGTCCAGCGTGAGCGAGCGTTCTGCCAGCGCGCACAGCACATCCAGGGCGGCCAGGGCACGCGCTACGCGGGTCAGGCTGGGCACAAAGGCCTGTAGCTGGTCGAGCAGGGCGTCGTAGAGGAATTTCTCGCGCGCCAGGGCGCGTTCCTGGGCGCTCAGGGCCTTGTCTTCAAAGGCCTTGAGTTCGGGCGTGATGAAACGCTCGGCGTTTTTCAGGGTCTGGCGTCGCCGGTAGTCGGCTGGCACCTTGTCGATCTGGCCCTGGGTCACCTCGATGAAAAAGCCGTGCACCTTGTTGTACTGCACGCGCAGGTTGGCAATGCCGGTGCGGGCTTTTTCGCGCACCTCCAGGGCCAGCAGAAAGTCGTCGCAGTTGGTCTGGATGGCGCGCAACTCGTCGAGTTCGGCGTCCAGGCCGCTGGCGATCACGCCGCCATCACGGATCAGCGCGGCGGGCTCGTCCATGACAGATTGCGCCAGCAGGGCGGCGCAGCCTGCTGGCGGCGCCAAGTCGCCGGAAATGGTGCTCAAATAGCCCTCAAGCCCCCGCAGAATATGATTCAATAGCTCTGTTTTTTGTAGTGTCTGCTGCAAAGCAACCAGTTCACGCGGGCGCACTTGGCGCAGCGCGATGCGCGCCGTGATGCGCTCCACGTCGCTGCTGCCTTTGAGCTGTTCGCGCAGCTTTTGCCACAGCCCCCCCCGCAAGGACGTGATGGCGTCCAGCCGTTGCTGCGCATTGTGGCGGTTCTGCTCGGGCTGCAGCAGCCATTGCTTCAGCAGGCGGCTGCCCATGCCGGTCATGCAGGTGTCCAGCAGCGAAAACAGGGTGGGGGCGTCTTCACCGCGCAGCGTCTGCACCAGTTCCAGGTTGCGCCGGGTGGTGGGTGGCAGGTTGATCAGCTCGCCGTTGCGCTGCACGCGCAGGCTCTGGATGTGGCTCAAGGCCCGGCCCTGGGTGTGTTCGGCGTAGCCCAGCAGGGCGCCTGCGGCTGCGTGGGCCTGGGGCAGATCCTGGGCATTCCAGGACGCCAGGCTGGCGGCCTTGAGCGCCTCCAACAGTTGGCGCTGGCCCAGGGCGGCGTCAAACTGCCAGTCGGGGCGGGCGCTCAGGCTCAGGGCGGCAGACGCGCCATTGCCAAAGCGCAGGGGTTTGAGCCTGGCCTCAAAACTGGCTGTGACGCCCGCGCTGTGGATCAGCTCGCTTGGGCCAATGCGTGCCACCCAGTCGGGCACTTCGTCGGGCGTGCACTCGGCCAGGTTGACCACGCCCTGGGTCACGCTCAGCCAGGCCAGCCCGCAGGTGTTGCGCGGGCCCTGGTGCAGGGCCAGCAAAATCGATTCTGATTTGTCACTGAGCAGCTCGGTGTCGGTCAGCGTGCCGGGAGTGACCACGCGCACCACCTTGCGCTCGACCGGCCCTTTGCCACTCACTTCACCGACTTGCTCGCAGATGGCCACCGATTCGCCCAGCTTGATGAGTTTGGCCAGGTAGCCTTCAATCGAATGGAAGGGCACGCCGGCCATCACCACCGGTTGCCCGGCCGACTGGCCGCGCCGCGTCAGCGTGATGTCGAGCAGGCGCGCGGCTTTTTCGGCGTCTTCATAAAACAGCTCGTAAAAATCACCCATGCGGTACAGCAGCAGGATGTCGGGGTACCCGGCTTTGAGGCCAAGGTATTGGGCCATCATCGGCGTGTGGTTGTCGTCTTTCAAGATGGACGGCCGTCGGTGTGGGGCATTTGGGGCATTCGCGGGGAGGAAGCTTGATGATAACGACCGGGTAAACCCGGCCAGTGCCAGCGCAAAGGCAAAAGCCGCCATTCAACCCGTAACATAGGGGCTGCGCGGATGTGAGAATCTTGCGTGCCCGTGCCCCTAAACCTATCGCCCCGCAAATCCACAGCATGACAGCGTCCGGAGCTTCCAGAATTCCACCCGACCAGAGCGCGATGGCGCTCTTCACGGCGGCGTTCCACCAGAACCCCAAGGCCGCAACGCTGACGCGCATCCACGACGGCATGGTGGTGGAAGTCAACCAGGCCTGGCTGGCCATTACCGGTTTCACACGCGAAGAAGTGGTCGGCCAGACGACGGTGGCGCTGGGTGTGTGGGGCAGCGGCGACAACCGTGAATCGGCGCTGGCGCAGTTGGAGGGCGACCAGAGCTCGCTCAGTATCGAGGCGATCTTGACGGCCAAGGACGGCGCCCAGCGCCCGGTGCGTTTTGACGCGATGCAGTTCACCATCGACGGCGAGCCGCATCTGCTGGGTTACGTGACTGATGTGACGGGCGGCTCCGCCTCGTCCGAGGCGCTGCGCGAAAAGCTGGAGTTCATCGAAAAATTGACCGGCCGGGTGCCGGCGGTTTTGTACCAGTTTCGCATCCGCGCCGACGGCAGCGCCCATTTCCCCTTCATGTCGCCGGCGCTGGAGCGCCTGTTCGAGGTCAAGCCGCAAGAGGTGATGCAGGACGCCGCAAAGGCCTTAGAGCGCATCCATGCGGACGATTTTGCGGAATTTCAGGCGACGATCGAGCGGTCTTTGCAGGACCTGTCCCCCTGGCAACACGAATTCCGGGTGGTGCTGCAAGACGCCCGGGTGCTGTGGATGGCCGGCGACAGCGTGCCCCAGCGGCTGGAGGACGGCTCCACGCTGTGGCACGGCTCCATCACTGATGTGACCAAACGCAAGCAGCAGCAGGCGGAGCTGGACAACAGCCGCCGGCAGTTCGCGCAAAAGGCCGAGGCCCTGCGCATCGCGCTGGACACCATGTCCCAGGGGATTTTGACGCTGGACGCCGACGACAAGATCACCCTGATCAACAAGCAGTTTCTGGAACTGATGGATTTGCCCACCACCCTGATCGACGGCATGGGAAAGGGCGCTGACCTGGTTAAATTCCAGCGCGAGCGCGGCGATTTTGGCGCAGATTTCAAATGGGTTGAAACCGCCGCCAGGCCGTTTGTGGCCTCTGGCGGCCAGGCGGCCGCGCCCGAGACCTATTTGCGCAAAACCCGCGCCGGGCGCACCCTGGAAGTCCGAACCCTGGACTTGCCGGGCGGCGGCACGGTGCGCAGTTTTTCCGATGTGACCCATTTCGTCGAAGCGCAAGCCGCCCTTCACAGGAGTGAAAACCGCTTTCGCAGCCTGACGGCGCTGTCCAGCGACTGGTATTGGGAGCAGGACGAGAACTTCAAATTTGTGCGGGTGGACGGCAATGACTTCGAGGGCAAGGATGCCACCGCCACGGCCTACATGGGCCTGACGCGCTGGGAGACCGGCACGCACGGCCTGTCCGATGCGCAATGGGCCGAGCACCGCCGCGTGCTGGAGTCGCACCAGACCTTCCGCAACTTCGAGATGCAGCGCCTCGACAGCCACGGTCGGGTGACGTGGACCTCGATCAGCGGCATGCCGGTGTTCGACGCCGACGGCGAATTCCGCGGCTACCGGGGCATCGGGCGCGACATCACCGAGCAAAAACGCAACGAAGACGAAAGCCAGCGCCTGGCGTTCTATGACGCCCTGACCGGCCTGCCCAACCGGCGCCTGCTGCTGAACCGCCTGAGCCAGGCCATGGTGGCCAGCGCGCGCAGCCAGAGCCAATGCGCCCTGCTGTTCATCGACCTGGACAACTTCAAGGACCTCAACGACACCCTGGGCCATGACGTGGGCGACCAGCTGCTGGAGAAGGTGGCGAACCGCCTGGAGACCTGCATCCGCCAGGGCGACACGGTGGCGCGTTTCGGCGGCGATGAGTTCGTGGTGATGCTGGAGGGCCTGCACGCCGAGCTGGGCCACGCCAGCGACCAGGTCAAGATTGTGGGTGAAAAAATACTGGCCACGCTGAACCTGCCGTTCGACCTGTCAGGCAACGCCCACTACAGCACGCCGAGCATCGGCATCACGCTGTTTTGCGGCCATCGGCAAAGCGTGGACGAACTGCTCAAGCGCGCCGATCTGGCGATGTACCAGTCCAAGGCGGCAGGGCGCAACACCCTGCGCTTTTTTGACCCGGAGATGCAGGCCGCCGTGGCCCAGCGTGCAGCGTTGGAGGTGGACTTGCGCCAGGGCCTGGAGCGTTCCGAGCTGGTGCTGTATTACCAGTCTGTGGTGAACAGCCAGGGCCACGTCACCGGGGTTGAGGCCCTGGTGCGTTGGCACCACCCGCAACGCGGGCCCATCGCGCCAGCCGAGTTCATCCCGGTGGCCGAGCAGACCGGCCTGATCCTGCCGCTGGGCCAGTGGGTGCTGCGCACCGCCTGTTCGCAATTGCTGACCTGGTCGCACAACCGCCTGACGCGCGATTTGACGATCGCCGTCAATATCAGCGCGCGCGAATTCCACCAGAGTGATTTTGTCAGGCGCACGCTGGAGGTGCTGCGCAGCACCGGGGCCGACCCCAACCTGCTCAAGCTGGAGCTCACCGAGAGCCTGCTGCTGATCGACATTCAGGACGCGATTCAAAAAATGCTCAGTTTGCGCACGGTCGGTGTGCGCTTCGCGCTGGACGACTTCGGCACCGGCTATTCCTCACTGGCCTACCTGAAGCAATTGCCGCTGGACGAGCTCAAAATCGACCAGACCTTTGTACGTGACGTGTTGACCGACCCCAACGACGCGGCCATTGCCCGCACCATCATCGCATTGGCGCATAGCCTGGGCCTGGCGGTGGTGGCCGAGGGCGTGGAGACCGAGGCGCAGCGAGACTTCCTGCTGC
The DNA here is from genome assembly GCA_031392945.1 of Rhodoferax sp. Classification (GTDB taxonomy): domain Bacteria; phylum Pseudomonadota; class Gammaproteobacteria; order Burkholderiales; family Burkholderiaceae_C; genus JANYCG01. The sequence goes on from JANMVT010000090.1 coordinate 6,956, forward strand.
GTTACGGCTGCCAGTCGTTCCAGGGATATGCGTTTGGCAAGCCGGTGCCGATCCACGAGATCCGGCTGGACTCGTTCTTGACAGGTTTTGAGCCGACGGCGGCCAACACCCTGGGCGCGGCCCTACAGGCGACGCCGCCCTCGCCCTGACGCTGGTCAAACAGCGGCTTGGATCTGCGCCGCTGCGGTTTTGTCGGCCGCCGGGGCGAACTTGCTGTATTTGCCCAAAATGGACACCATCTGTCCGTAAATTTTGGGGCTGCCGGCCATGCATTCCTTGTGGTTTAAAAAGTCGGCTTCGCCGGTGAAATTGCCAACCAGGCCGCCGGCCTCGGTCACCAGCAATGAGCCGGCTGCCGCGTCCCAGGGCGACAGCCCGGCTTCAAAGAAACCATCGGTGAAACCGGCCGCCACATAAGCCAGGTCCAGCGCTGCGGCGCCGGGCCGGCGCAGGCCGGCACAGCGCGGCATCATCTCGCCCATCATGGCCAGATAAGTCTTGAAGTCGTCGCCGGGGCGAAACGGGAAACCCGTGGAAATCAGGCATTCGGCCATGCGGATGCGTTTGGAGACGCGGATGCGCCTGTCGTTCATGAAGGCGCCGCGCCCCTTGGTCGCGGTGAACAGGTCGTTGCGCGTGGGGTCGTAGACCACAGCCTGCTCGACCTTGCCCTTGACTGCCAGTGCGATGCTGACGCAGTAAACGGGCAGGCCGTGGATGAAGTTGGTGGTGCCGTCCAGCGGGTCGATGATCCAGACGAATTCGGAGTCTTTCGCGCCATGCTCCTGGCCCGATTCCTCGGCCAGAATGCCGTGGCCGGGGTAGGCCGTCAACAGCGTTTCGATGATGATCTGCTCGGACGCGTGGTCCACCTCGGTCACAAAATCGTTCACCTGCTTTTGCGAGATGCGCACGGCTTCCACGTCCAGCGCGGCGCGGTTGATGATTTTTCCGGCTTCGCGGGCGGCCTTGATGGCCACGTTGATCATGGGGTGCAGATTTGGGGACATGGCGGATTTTGATTGAAGAGCGGGGCGCTCGACCGGACGATGCAAGCAGCGACAATGCATCAATTTTAACTGACACCCTTGTGCGCCCGTGAAGACACGCTTTATCCTCATCAGCACCAGCCACGCCGGCAACATCGGCGCGGCGGCGCGGGCCATGAAAACCATGGGTTTCGACGATCTGGTGCTGGTCGCGCCGCGCTGGGCCAATGTGCTGCGCCGCGAAGAAACCATACAACGTGCCAGCGGGGCGCTCGATGTTCTGGACAGGGCGCGCATTGTTGAAACGCTGGACGAAGCGCTGGACGGCATGACCCATCTGTGTGCCACCGCGATGACCCCGCGCGACTTCGGGCCGCCCACCGTGGCGCCGCGCGAGTTTTTTGAATCGCTACTTAAAAAGGAGCAAACTATTGAATATCCACAAGAGCTGGGGCCTGAAATAACTGCCAAAGGCATGGGTTTCCTGTTCGGCTCCGAGCGTTTTGGCATGAAGAACGAAGACGTTTACCGCTGCCATGCCTGCTTGAGCATTCCCGCCAACCCGCAGTTTGGCTCGCTCAATCTGGCGTCCGCCCTGCAGGTGATTGCCTATGAGTGGCGGCTGGCCTTGGGCGGCTACGCCGTGGCACAGGCTGCCGCAGCGCCGGCGCTGGCCGATGCACAGCAGGTTGCCGGAATGCTCAACCATCTCGAGCAATCGCTCGTCGCCATTGGTTTCTTGGATCCATCGGCCCCCAAAAAACTGATGCCGCGCCTGAACCAGCTTGCCAACCGCGCCGGCGTGACGCAGGAAGAAGTCCACATCCTCAGAGGTGTCGCCAAAGCCATGCTGGCGGCGGCAAAACGCGTGAACAGCTAGACTCGCTATCCTCTTACGTCGTTTTAGGTCCTTTTACCTCAGCTTGCAAGTCGCGCCCCCATGTTTTCACGCCTTCGATCCGACATCAAAACCATCCTGGACCGCGACCCAGCCGCGCGCAACGCCTGGGAGGCGCTGACCTGTTACCCCGGCCTGCACGCCTTGGTGCTGCACCGGCGCGCGCACTGGTTTTGGGAGCATGGTTTCAAATGGCTGGGGCGCTTCGTCTCGCATATCGGGCGCTTCCTGACCGGCATTGAAATCCACCCCGGCGCGGTGATCGGCCAGCGCGTGTTCTTCGACCATGCCATGGGTGTGGTGGTTGGCGAGACCGCCGAGATCGGCGACGGCTGCACCATCTACCAGGGCGTGACGCTGGGCGGCACCTCGCTCTACAAAGGCGCCAAGCGGCACCCGACGCTGGGCAAAAACGTGGTGGTCAGCGCGGGCGCCAAGGTGCTGGGCGGCTTCACGGTGGGCGACAACGCCAAGATCGGCGCGAACGCCGTCGTCATCAAACCGGTGCCCGCCGGGGCCACGGCGGTGGGCATTCCGGCGCGCATCATCATGCCCAAGACGGTGGAGGCCAGTGGCGATGCCGCGATGGACAGCCGCTTCTCCGCCTACGGCATCACCAATGACGACGACCCAGTGAGCCTGGCCATGAAGGGTTTGATCGACAGCGCCTCGGCGCAAGACAAACAGATTGCCCTGCTCTGGCACGCGATTGAAAAGTTGTCTGCCAACCCCCACGCCACCGACTGCGTGCCCGACGACGCCGCCCTGAGCGAGTGTTTCGAAGCGGCGAAAATCGCGCAACTTGTGGGGAAGTAGCGGGGAAGCAGTGGGGAAGCAGTGGGGAAGCAGTGGTTTAGGGTCGAATCAGATTGCTATTATAAATATAGCTAACTACGTATATTCCACGAGGGGAATATCCTGATTTTACCAACTCGACCGGGCGAATCGCCGGTCAGGCTTCAGGAAGACCTGCCGGTGCTTTCAGGAAAACCTGCCGGTGCTTTCAGGAAAACCTGCCGGTTTTCACCGCCCCGAAGAAGCTCAAGCCGCCCAGTTGCCCGCTTTTCAAGGCGATTTGCAGGCCGTCGCGCTGCGGGTTGTCCGACCAGGCGCGGCACAGGGGCACGCCGGGGGCGAGGCCAGCGGCCACACTCAGGGCTTCGATTTCAAGCGCGCCCGCTACTGCGCCGGAACTGTCGCCGCCCGCCACCACGATGCGTTGCAGGGCCGGCACGCGCTCCAGCAGGCCGCGCATCACTTGCGCCAGGGCCATACCCACGCGCTCGGCGGCTTGCGTGCGGCTCTGGCCTGCTGCGGCGGCCATGGCGTCAAAACCCGTCACCGCCGGGTCGCCAGGCCCTTCGGCCGAGGCGATCAACGGGCTTTTGCCTTGCGCCAGCAGCGCTGCGGCGGTGTTGGCCAGGCGGTCGGTTTCAGCCGCGCCGCCGTTCGCCGACAGGGCCTGCGTGATGTCCAGGCGCAGCACCGCAAAGCCGTTGGCGCGCGCCCAGGCGATCTGCTCGGCGGTGGCGGGCGAGCAGCTACCGCTGACGATGGCGATGGCGTCCACCGGCCCGGCCACTGGCAACGAGGGTGTCGCCGGAATCAAACCCAACTTGCGCCAATGCGCCGCCAGCGCGTATTGCAGGCCGGATGACGAGGCGCTGAACAGTCCTGGTCCGCGCCCCTGCCAGACCAGGCGCCCGGCCTCGGCCAGGGTGGCTTCGTCGATCACGTCGATCAGCACCACGGGCGCGCCTTGCCCAGACGCATTGAGCGCCAGGGCGTCGCGCCGCGCCGCGCCCTGGCCGGCGTTGAGTTGGGCCAGGTCGATCAAGTCGATGCGCCGCCGGGTTTGCTGTGACAGATGCAGGCGCAAATCGGCCTCGTGCATGGGGGTGACCGGATGGCGGCTCATGGTGGGGTGGCGATCCAGCCGGTGCCCGATGGGGCCGTCTGCGGAATCGGCAACAGCAAACAGATTGCCAAAAGCCTGGTAACGGCGCAGGCGCGGCGCGCCGACGACCATGGGCGACCAGCGCCCAGGCATCACCGCGCTGCCGATATCTATCGCTCTGCCGATCGAGCCGGTCTCGGCCGAGGAGTCAAACGTGGAGCAGACTTTGTATTGCAGGATGGGCGCGCCAAAGGCTTTGAGTTTGGCGAAGGCCTCGGGCAGGTGCGCGTCCATCCACTCGGGGCTTTGGCCGCGCGCCGTGGTGGCCAGGCCGATGCAGCGCATGCCTTCAAAGCGTTTGAGCCACATCGGGCGCGGCGTTTGCAGGAACAGGACCGTGGGCACGCCCGCCGCCGTGAAGGCCTCCATCACGTCGGTGGAGCCGGTAAAGTCGTCGCCCAGATAGGCCAGCAGGGGGCCGTCCGGCCAGGCTTCGGCGGTGTCAGCAACGGCTGCGGTGTCAGTGTTTACCAAAATGAAAGAGCCTCGCGCAGTTCAGGGTGGGTTTGGGCATATTCTGCCAGCGCCACGCCGCGCGCCGCAGCGTCCCAGGCCTGGCGCAAGGCGGCCACCCCAGGTGCGACGCCGCTGGGGTGGCCAAAAATGCCGCCGCCGGCCGCAAAGATCAAGTCGGTGCTGCCAAGCGCCCTGTAGGTGGCCGCTGCCACCAGGCCGGTTTGCCCGGAGCTGAAAACCGGCACCGCCTGCATCGGCGCGTCGGCCCACAAGGGCGACAAAACAGACCGGGCGGCGGCGACCACGCTGGCGTCGTCTTCGCTGAATTTGTTGGCCAGGCCGTTCACGTGCAGATGGTCCGCCCCGGCCAGGCGCCAGATTTGCTGCCAGGGCGCGTAGTCCCAGCCCAGGGCCGGGTGGCGGTTCAAATAACCCCAGCCATTGCGGTGCGCGTGGATCGGCAGCTGCGAATGGCGTCGCAATTCCCGCAAGCCCACCAGGCCAATCGAGTTCAAACTGGCCATCACGCAGGTGCCGCCTTCGGCCAGCACCAGATCGTGGCGGCGCTTCATCTCGTCCAGTTCACCCGTCAGGTTGAAGGCCACCATCACCTTTTTGCCATGCCGCTGGGCGCCTTCGCGCACCACCCGCATGACGGCGCGCACGCGTTCGTCAAACGGGCAATGCGGGCCGTCGGCCTGCAGTTCGTCGTCCTTGATGAAGTCGATGCCGCCATCGACCAGTTTCTGCACCTCGGCTGCGGTTTCCTGGGGGTTCAAGCCGACGCTGGGCTTGATGATGGTGCCGATCAAGGGGCCTTTTTCGACCCCCGCCAGGCGGCGCGTGCCCGCAATGCCGAAGGCCGGGCCGGGGTTGGCCTCTGCGAAGGCTTTGGGCAATTGCAGGCCGGTGATGCGCAAGCCCGAGACCTGACGCAATTCAAACAGATTGCCGGCGACGGTGGCCATCAAATTCGGCAGCGACGGGCCCAGGTTTTCGATCGGCCAGGAAACCTCAAGCGCGCAGCGGCTGAACACCGCGCCTGGCCTGTAATGCCCGGGCAGGCTAGGCGTGTAGACGGCGCCCAGCAAGTCCAGTGTTTCAACCCGTGCGCCAGAGCGCAGTTTGAGTTCCGGCGTTTCATTCGCCAGCGCCAAAAACGTGCCGCTGGATTGTTCCCCGGCGATGACCTCGGCCGTGCGGCGCGGGTCGTCCGGCGTTTCAAGCCAATAACGGGCGTGGATGCGCTCGGTCACGTCGAAAATCGTGTGGTCGTGTGGTCGTGTGGTCGTTTTGCCGGGTGGTGGGGCGGTGTAATGGCCTTCAAGTGATGCGCCGGATGCTTTCGGCTATCTCGTCGCGCTCGAACACTTTTTTACAGTCATCGCGCATCACATCCAGCAGTGTGGCGCAGACGGTTTCAGACAGGCCCGGCTCCAGCACGGCCATTTGTTCCACAGTGACGTTGCAGGACCGGGCGGCCGGCGCGTAGATGATTTTGGCGATGTCTTCGCCCAGCGCGAACGCATCGGGCGGGCCGAGCTCGTCTTTGAGGCGCTGGCGGCCGGCTGCGCCTGGCTTGACATGGCGCACGCGGTAGGCTGAGCCCATCAGGTTCCTGGAGAGGTGCACGCCCATCTTTCTGCCTGCGCCAAACAGGGCGATGCTGGTTGTCATGGTCGGTCTCCTTCAAGGTTCAAAAGACGAATGCTATATAAAAAATAGCTAACTAAGCATATCCCACTAGGGCAATCGGTTGATTTTACCACCTAAGTCGGGCTAAACCCGTCGGATGGCCGATTTGGGCCGGAACGCCTTGCAAAGCGCCTCATGGGTCTCGATGTACGGTCCGCCGATCAGATCGACGCAGTAGGGCACGGCGGCGAAGATGCCGGGCACAAGGGATTTGCCGTCCGCGTCGCGCAGGCCTTCGAGCGTCTCCTCTATCGACTTGGGCTGGCCGGGCAGGTTGATGATGAGCGTCTGGCTGCGGATCACGGCGCATTGGCGCGACAGGATTGCGGTGGGCACGAACTTCAGGCTGATTTGGCGCATCTGCTCGCCAAAGCCGGGCATCTCTTTGTGCGCCACGGCCAGGGTGGCCTCGGGCGTCACGTCGCGCGGCGCGGGGCCGGTGCCGCCGGTCGTCAAAACCAGGGCGCACTTCAAATCGGCGAGTTCGATCAGGGCCTGGCTGATCAGCCCTTGTTCATCCGGGATCAGGCGCGATTCGAATTGGATGGGGTTTTTCAAGGCGCGGGTCAGCCAGTCTTTCAGGGCGGGCAAGCCCTTGTCTTCGTAGACGCCGCTGGAAGCGCGGTCGCTGACGCTGACGATGCCGATTTTGACGCTGTCCAGTGCCACAGGGTTTGGCCCCGCCTTCGTGTCAATGGGCGTCGCGCTCATGGCTTGTAAACCTCGTCGGCAGGCACGTCTTCCTCGGCCGCGCTCTCAGGCGACAAGGCGGCGCGAACCAGTTGGAAAATGTCTCGAAAAGCGCGGCCATGGCGCACCGCCGCACCGGGCTTCTCGGGCTTGGCATCCTTGCGCGCTTGGCGGATCAGGGCACGCAGTTGTTGCGAATCGGTCTGCGGATGCTGCTGCACCCATTGGCCGAAAGCATCCTCTTGGGCGATCAGCCGGTCGCGCCAGGTCTGCGCCTGGTGCAAAGCCAGGATGTCAGAGGCTGAGCCGCTGTGCTGTTCGTTCAAGATGGCCTTGATGGCCTCGATTTCCGTGGGTTCCAGCAGGCGCATGAGTTTGCCGATGAACTGCATCTGGCGGCGCTTGCCTTCGAAATTGCTGATGCGTTTGGCCTCGGCCACGGCGTCTTTGAGCTTTTCGCCCAGGTCCAGGCGGGCCATGAAATCGGGGCGCAATGTGAGCAGGTCTTCGCCGAGCTTTTGCAGCTCCAGGCTTTCTTTCTTAAGGTCGGTGCGGCTTTGGGCGTCCGTGCCTTTGAGCTCTTTTTTCAGTTCCAGGTCTAGTTCGCTGCCTTCGGCGACGAAATGGCCTTTGACGAAATAGCCTTTGGTTGGTTTCCGGGACATAAATTTGTTTCTTGCGGCACCCAAGCGCGGGTGGATGACAGCCAAGTATCATAACGTCCGATATGAACCAATCCAACCCTTCAAAATCCAGCCCTGCACAAGGCTTCAGCTACAGCCGCCCCTTTTTTGAAGACCTGGTGGACACGGCCCTGGCACATGCCAAAAAACTCGGTGCCACCGACGCGGGCGCGGAAGCGTCCGAAGGCTGCGGCCTCTCCGTTTCGGTGCGCAAGGGCGAGCTGGAAAACGTTGAACGCAACCGCGACAAGTCGCTGGGCGTCACGGTCTATTTGGGCAAACGCCGGGGCAATGCCAGCACGTCGGACTTCTCCAAAAAAGCCATCGAACAGACGGTTCAGGCGGCTTACGACATTGCGCGTTTCACGGCGGAAGACCCGTTTGCGGCGCTGCCCGAGGCCTCTGACATCGTGCCCGAACACGAGCAGCGCACCGACCTGGACCTGTTCCACCCCTGGGACGTGACCAGCGAGCAGGCGGCCGTGCTGGCCATGGCCTGCGAGGCGGCGGCGCTGAAGACCAGCAAACGCATCACCAACAGCGAAGGCGCGGGTGTGTCGGCCCAGCAATCGCACTTTTTCACCAGCCACACCAATGGTTTTCGTGGCGGGTATGCCAGCTCGCGGCACTCGATGTCGGTCTCGCCCATCGCGTCGAGCCCCGGCAAAAACGGCGACATGCAGCGCGACGCCTGGTACAGCTCCGAACGCAATGCGGCTGACCTGGCCACGCCACAGGCCGTTGGCCAGTATGCGGCCGAGCGTGCCCTGAGCCGGTTGAACTCGCGCAAGATTCCAACCACCGAATGCCCGGTATTGTTTGAGTCGCCGCTGGCGGCGGGACTGTTGGGTGCGTTTGTGCAGGCCATCAGCGGCGGTGCGTTGTACCGCAAAAGCTCGTTTTTGCTGGATTCCCTGGGCAAGCAGGTGCTGCCCAAACACATCGACATCATGGAAGACCCCTTCATCAAGGGCGGCAAAGGCAGTTCGCCGTTTGACGAGGAGGGCGTGCGGGTCAAGGCACGCCAGGTGGTGGACGCGGGGCGCGTGCAGGGCTACTTTCTGGGCAGTTATTCAGCGCGCAAGCTGGGCATGAAAACCACCGGCAACGCCGGTGGTTCACACAATCTGACACTCACATCGCGCCGCACCCGCGCCAGTGACACGCTGGACGCGATGATTGAAAAGCTGGGTACCGGCCTCCTGGTCACCGAACTGATGGGCACCGGCGTGAACTACGTCACAGGCGATTATTCGCGCGGTGCCAGCGGCTTCTGGGTGCAAGGCGGAAAAATCGCCTACCCCGTGCATGAAATCACCATCGCCGGCAACATGAAGGCCATGCTCAAAGGCATCGAGGCGGTGGGGGCGGACACTTACAACTATGGCTCGAAGACCGTCGGGTCGATTTTGCTGGGCAAGATGAAGGTGGCCGGCAGCTGAAGCCTGGCCTGACGCTCAGTCCAGCCTGGCGTTGGAGACTTTGACGACTTCTTTCCAGCGCTCGATTTCCTGGCCGATAAAGGCCGTGGCTTCGGTCCGGTTCATTTTCGGCACCGTGGAACCCAGCGAAGCCCAGCGTTCCTGGAGTTCCGGCGAGGCCAGCGCCTTGTTCACTTCAGCCGTCATTTTGTCGTAGGCCTCTTTGGGTGTCCCCTTGATCGCCCACATCGCGTACCAGCTGGAAGCCACGTAGTTGGGCAGACCGGCCTCCAGCGCGGTGGGGACGTTGAGGTAACCCTCGACCCGTTTGTCGCTCGCAACCGCCAGGGCAATCAATTGGCCGGATTTGATGAAGGGCCCGGCGCCAGCCAGGGTGTCAAACATCATGTCAACCTGGCCAGCCACCACATCCTGTAGCGCCGGGCCCGTGCCGCGGTAGGGAATGTGGGTCAAAAACACCTTGGTTTGCATTTTGAACAATTCGCCTGCCAAATGCTGCGACGTGCCGTTGCCGGTCGACGCATAGTTGTATTTGCCCGGGTTGTTGCGGATGGTTTCAATGACCGACTTCAAGTCATTTTTGGAAAATTTCTTCGGGTTCACCACGATCACATGGGGCACACTGCTCAGAATGGCGACGGGTTCAAAATCGCGTGTGATGTCATACGACAGGTTGGGGTACATGCTGGGGGCGATGGAGTGGTGCACCGCACCCAGGAACCAGGTGTAGCCGTCTGGCGCCATCTTGGCGGCGATGGCTGCGCCCACGGTGCCGCCTGCACCGCCTCTGTTTTCCACAATGATGGGGACGTTCAACTGGCCACCAAGCTGTTTGGCCAGCGGACGGCCAAACGCATCGACCGCGCCGCCGGGCGGGAAGGGGTTGATGAAGGTCATCGGCTTGTTGGGCACGGGCCAGTTTTGCGCCCAGACTGGGCTGCTCAAGCCCAACAGGCTGGCAGTTGTGATCGCTGCAAGCGTGAGCAGGGTGTTGCGCCATGACGGGACATTGAAATTGCGCAGTCGGGGCATGTGGGTGTTCCTGTTGACGTGGCTGACTAAAATCGGCCCATTCTAATGACTCATTTTTATAAGCAATTCAATAAACATGCATTCCCCTACTGTTTTGGCCCCCTTGAGCGGCGTGCGCATCATCGAAATTTGCAATGTGGCCGCTGGCCCTTTTTGTTCCCTGGTTTTGGCGGACATGGGGGCGGACGTCATCAAGCTGGAAAGCCCCGGCAGCGGCGACAGCTTGCGCGCGTGGCCGCCCCACACCGGGCCGGATAACGACCGCCTGAGTGAAAATTTCGCCAGCTTGAACCGCAACAAACGATCAGTCACGCTGGACCTGAAAAACGCTAGCGAAAATGCACAGGCCAAAGCCCTGATTGCGGGCGCCGACGTGCTGATCGAGAACAACCGCCCCGGGGTGATGAAGCGCCTGGGCCTGGATTTCGACACGCTGCACGCGCTCAACCCCAAACTCATCTATTGCTCGATTTCGGCTTACGGGCAAGCCGGGCCACGCGCCAGCGAAGGCGGTTTTGACGTCACGATCCAGGCCATGAGCGGCATCATGAGCGTCACCGGCGAGGCCGATGGCGCGCCCGTGAAATGCGGCGTGCCGGTGGCTGATTTCACCGCCGGGTTATACGGCGCCATGAGCATTTGCGCGCAGCTGCGCCAGGTGAAGGAAACCGGGCAGGGCGTTCACATCGATGTGCCGATGATGGGCACATCGCTGGCCATTGCGGCCTTGCAGACCTCGGAATATTTTGGCTTGCAACGCGACCCGGTGAAGCTGGGGTCTGCCCACCCGCGCAATGCGCCTTACCAGGCGTTTTTGGCCCAGGACGACTATCTGGTGATGGCTGCCGGAACCCAAAGCCTGTGGGAAACCGTGTGCAAAATTTTGCACTGCGAAGACCTGGTTGCCGACCCGCGTTTCGCCAGCACCGCGCTGCGCGCCAAAAACCAGTTGGCCCTCAAGGCGTTGATCGAAACCATTTTGCAAACCGACAGTGCCGCCCGCTGGATTGACGCCTTCAGCCAGGCCGGCGTGCCATGTTGCCCCATCAACAGTTATTCCGCTGTGCTGGCAGACCCGCAAACGCAGGCGATGCACTGGGTGCAGCCCCTGCAAATGGCCAATGGGCACGCCACGCAAACGGTTGGAACACCCTTGAAGTTCAACGGCGATGCCGCCCCGATTTCGCGCCGTCCACCACGCTTGGGCGAGCACAACGCCGAGATTTTTGGGGTCGCGCCATGAGCCTGCCTGCGGATCTGTTGAAGATTGTGCGCGACGGCCCCGTCAAGCGCGTCACGCTGAACCGCCCTGAAAAGAGAAACGCCTTGAGCCTTGATCTGGCGACCGCGCTGCTGCTGGAGGCGCGGCGCAGCGAATCCGATGGCACGCGTTTGCTGGTCTTGCGCGGCGAGGGGCCGGGATTTTGCGCTGGTTTTGATTTCAGCCAGTTTCCGGCTTGTTCCGAGGGCGATTTGCTGCTGCACTTTGTGCGCATTGAGCAGATGTTGCAGGCCATCGCGCATGCGTCATTCGACACCCTGGCCTGCGTGCATGGGCAATCCATCGGCGCCGGGGCGGATCTGGCCGTGGCTTGCCGCCATCGCATCGGGGCGCCAGATACCCGCATGATGTTTCCCGGAGCACGTTTTGGCCTGGTGCTGGGATTACGTCGCCTGGCCGAGTGTGTCGGCGCTGATCGGGCTCACGGCTTGATCGGCGGCGTTGAGAAAATTGGCGCCGAGCAGGGCAAAACCTGGGGCTTGCTCAATGACGTGTGTGAGCCATCCGAATGGCCAGCTTTTGAAGCCAAAGTTTTGGCGCACGTGCTGGCTACCCCGGCAGACGCCCGTGCCAGCATCTTGCGGGCGACCCGCTGCGACACACGGGAACGGGACCTGCATGACCTGGTCCAGTCTGCGGCGGCATTGGACATCAAGGCACGTCTGGCAGCCTACCTTGCACCGATGAAGCCCGCCAGCACCCCCATAGGGTGAAGCTCAACCAGCCAATGCAGTTTTGACGGCCGCCGACACCTGGCCCATTTCAGCCTTGCCAGCCAGTTTGGCCTTCACCGCAGCCATCACCTTGCCCATGTCACCTGGCCCCGCCGGGCGGCCCAATTCGGCGCTTAGCGTGGCAACAATCGCCTTGACCTCGGCCAGCACCTCGTCGGCGCCCAGGCGTTTTGGCAAATAGGCTTCCAGGACGGGCAATTCAGCGGATTCCTTGTCCGCCAGGTCCATGCGGTTGGCCTGGGTGAAGGCGGTGATCGAGTCTTTGCGCTGCTTGATGAGTTTGTCGACGATGGCGACCACGGCGACATCGTCCACCACAACGCGCTCGTCCACCTCTTTTTGCTTGATGGCGGCCAGCAGCAGGCGGATCGTGCCCAGGCGCTCGCTGTCTTTGGCGCGCATGGCGTTCTTCATGTCTTCGGTGATTTGTTCTTTGAGTGTCATGGGTCGACTCCTGAATTAATTGGAATCTGACCCCAATTAATTGATTTGAAATTGCCAATAAAAAAGCCCACCTGAATTCTTCAAGCGGGCCCTTGTGTCAGGAACTTTGCCTTGACGGCAGTCCGGATCAGTCGATCAGAACAGCTTCTTGGGCAGTTGCATTGAGCGGATGCGCTTGTAGTTGCGCTTGACGGCGGCGGCCTTCTTGCGTTTGCGCTCGGCGGTGGGTTTTTCGTAAAACTCGCGTGCGCGCAAGTCAGTCAAAAGGCCCAATTTTTCGATGGTGCGCTTGAAGCGGCGAAGAGCCACGTCAAAGGGCTCGTTTTCTTTGATACGGACGGTGGTCATTAATTAAAAAATTTCCGAAAGTGTGCAGGGCTTGCGTTGCATTCACCAAAAAGAAGATCAGGCTCCATGGTGAAAATTCAGCGAATATCCTGCGGTGTTCCCCCACTCAATGTTGATCAGGCAGTGAGGGTTTGCCAGCAAAGCCTGCGATTATAGCCCTGTCGCTGTCAATTTGCAGTCAAACCGGCGAGTTTTGTGGCCAGCCCTTGAGCGCAGGCATAAGCGCTGGCCCAGGCCCACTGGAAGTTGTAGCCACCCAGCCAACCGGTCACGTCCACCACCTCGCCAATGAAATACAAACCCGGCTGCCGTGATTCCATGGTTTGGCTCGACAATTCCCGCGTATCCACGCCCCCAGCGGTCACTTCGGCCCTTTTGTAGCCTTCTGTGCCAGTCGGCGTGATGTCCCAGCGGGTCAAACGTTCGGCCAGGCTTGCCAGGGCTTTGTCGGTGGCTTCGTTGATCGGGCGTTGCAGGGCCGCATCCTGGGCCACCCAGGCCTCGGCCAGGCGGGCGGGCACCAGGGCGGAGAGTTCGTTGACGATGCGCTTTTTGGACGTGGATTTGGCCTGGGTCAAGTGGTCGGCCACGTTTGTGGCCGGCGCCAGGTTCAGCCGGATCGGCGTGTTGTCCTTCCAGAAGCTCGATATTTGCAACACTGCCGGGCCGCTCAAGCCCCGGTGCGTGAACAACAAGTCCTCGGAAAAGCTGGTTTTTGATTTTTTGCCGCCGGTTTCAATCTGAACCGGCAAAGACAGGCCCGACAGCGCGGAATAAGGCGCCCAGTCCGCGCCGTCAAACGTCAGCGGCACCAAGGCCGGGCGCGGCTCGATCAGGTTCAAGCCAAACTGGCGGGCAATGCGGTAGCCATAATCCGAGGCCCCGATCTTGGGAATGGACAAACCGCCGGTCGCGATGACCACAGCCTTGGCTTGAACCGCGCCGAGATCACTACTTATTTCGTAGCTGCTTGCGCTTGTTCCACAAGGGTTAGAGGCCAAATAGTTCACTGATTTCACGGTGCAGGGCTGCCAGCGTGTCACGCCGCCCGCGGCGCACTCGGCCAGCAGCATGGCGATCAAATCTTCGGCCGAACGGTCGCAAAACAACTGGCCTTTGTGTTTTTCGTGGAAGCTGATGCCATGGCGGTTCATCAGTTCGATGAAATCCTGCGGCGTGTAGTTGGAGAGGGCCGATCGGCAAAACTTCGGGTTGTCGCTCAAAAAATTGGCGGCGCCAACATCCCGGTTGGTGAAGTTGGCGCGTCCGCCACCTGAAATGCGGATTTTTTCGGCCACTTTGTCGCTGTGGTCGACGAGCAGCACTTTGAGGCCGAGTTGTCCCGCCACACCGGCGCAAAACAGGCCTGCGGCACCGGCGCCGATGATGGCGACGTCGAATGAATTCATGGCGGCAAGTGTAGGCGCGCCCAAGCGCCAGGGCCTGCGGTCAAGCCGCGCGGGATTGCCGGGCTTCGTCGGCCAACACTTGGGCGAGGCCCTTGACAACGTCGCCGATAACGATCACCGCTGGGCTGCCCATTGACGCGCGCTCGACACTGTCCGCCAGCGCACCCAGGTGTGTCACCAACTGACGCTGGCTGGTCAGCGATGCGTCCTGCACCACTGCGACAGGGGTGCGCGCGGGCAAGCCCGTCAGCAACTCGTCCTGGATGCGCCGCACGCCGCTGACGCCCATGTAGATCACCAAGGTCAGTTTGGCTTGCGCGCAGGCGGCGGCCAAGGCTTTCCAGTCGGTGCCTTCGTCATTGGGTTTGGCGTGGCCGGTGACGAAGACCACGCCGTGGGCGTGTTCGCGGTGCGTCAGTGGAATGTTCAACGAGGTGACTGCGGCCAGGCCTGCCGTGATGCCGTTGATCACTGTGACTTCAATGCCGGCAGCCTGCAGGTGCTCGACCTCTTCACCGCCCCGGCCAAAGATGAACGGGTCGCCGCCCTTCAGGCGCACCACGTTTTCCCCTTCGCTGACAGCCATCAGCATCAGCTTTTCGATGAAGGCCTGCGGTGTTGATTTGCAACCGCCGCGCTTGCCGACGTAGACGATGCGTGCATCAAGCTGGGCAAAGGCGACGATTTCATTGCTGACCAGATCATCGACAAACAACACCGTGGCGTTTTGAATTGCCTTGAGCGCTTTAAGCGTCAGCAGCTCCGGGTCGCCGGGGCCGGCGCCTACCAGGGTGCAACGGCCTGTGGCGGTGGATGGGTGGTTCTTTGTCATGGCGAAATCAATGGTGCGTTGGCTTAAGTTGCGAAGCTACTTGCAAGATGTATTCCACTTGCAGCGCAATCGGTGTCGGCACCGGCTGCTCGCCTGCCATGACGGCGCGTATGTAGGTGGCCGTGGTGGTGGCATCGGTTGATTTGGGAAGCTCGGGCAGGGCCGCCAGCGTGCCCGTCTGCGCGGGCTGGGGCGGCTGGCGAATGCCTGCAATGAACGCTTCCATCTGCGGCAGGCGGCGGGGGTCGGCTACCACCTCACCTTCGGTGCCGCGCAGCAGCAGTGCATTGGCCTTGATCAGCTCGAAGGTCTGGCCCATAGCCACCGCGTATTCAGGATGGGTATAGCTGCTGATGACCAGCGCCTTGCCCTGACACGGATTCATGATTTTCACCAAGCTGTGCGCCGGGTTACGCAGCCCGACCGCCCGGCGCACGTCCAGCAGGCGCTTCAATGCCGGCAAGAGCAGTTCTGTGGGCGCAAACACTACCTCTCCAGCCGCTATTGATTTAATAGCTGCTTGCGCAGGTATATCCAGGGCTAAAAGCACTTCTGATGTAAATACACGAGACGATTCGGTAGCCGTGCCATGCACCAGTACTGGAACGCCGCGTTGCGCCAATAGAAGCGCGAGCAGCGGTGTCAGCACGGGCAGCTTGCGCGCACCGTTATAGGTCGGCAGCACCACGATGGGCTTGTTCGGTTGGCTGTTAGCCGGGAAGTGCTGCAGGCGCTGGTGCGTGGCGTCCAGGAAGCCCGCCATCTCTTCGGGAGTTTCTCCCTTGATACGCATGGCCAGGCAGAACCCGCCGACTTCCAGGTCAGTGACCGATCCATCAAGTACCTGGCCAAACAGGTCGGCGGCGTCTTCGCGGCTTAATGGGCGTGCCCCTTCCTTGCCGCGGCCGATGATTTTTATGTACTTGCTGATGCTCATGGATTGATTGTCTGTGAAGGCTGATAACCGGCTGTTATGAGCTTAAGCTGCCGGTT
The DNA here is from genome assembly GCA_031392945.1 of Rhodoferax sp. Classification (GTDB taxonomy): domain Bacteria; phylum Pseudomonadota; class Gammaproteobacteria; order Burkholderiales; family Burkholderiaceae_C; genus JANYCG01. The sequence goes on from JANMVT010000090.1 coordinate 22,840, forward strand.
TAATTGACAACTGCAATTGGCTTTTCAACACCTCGCCAAGCCAAAAAATGTCGCCGCGCGTCACACCAT
>JANMVT010000095.1:0-5726 GCA_031392945.1 Rhodoferax sp.
GTTGAAGAAACCCGACTGGATTCGTGTCAAGGCCGGTTCCCCCAGCACCCGGTTTTACGAGATCAAGGACATTCTGCGCGCCAACAAGCTGGTCACCGTGTGTGAAGAAGCCAGTTGCCCCAACATTGGCGAATGTTTCGGCAAAGGCACGGCCACCTTTATGATCATGGGCGACAAGTGCACGCGGCGCTGCCCGTTTTGCGATGTGGGACATGGGAGACCTGACCCCTTGGACGCCAACGAGCCGGAAAACCTGGCCAAAACCATCGCCGCCTTGAAGCTCAGCTACGTAGTCATCACCAGCGTGGACCGTGACGACTTGCGCGACGGCGGCGCCCAGCATTTTGTTGATTGCATCACACGCATCCGCGAGTTGTCGCCTGCCACACAAATTGAAGTGCTGGTGCCGGACTTCCGCGGCCGCGACGACCGGGCGCTCAAGATTCTGCAAGTGGCCCCGCCCGACGTGATGAACCACAATTTGGAGACCGCGCCGCGCCTATACAAGGAAGCCCGCCCCGGCAGCGACTACCAATTCAGCCTCAACCTGCTGAAAAAATTCAAGGCCCTGCACCCCGGCGTGCCGACCAAAAGCGGCATCATGGTCGGCCTGGGCGAGACCGACGACGAGGTCTTGCAGGTGATGCAGGACATGCGCGAGCACCACATCGACATGCTCACCATCGGCCAGTACCTCGCGCCCAGCAGTTCGCACCTGACGGTGAAGCGCTACGTGCACCCCGACACCTTCAAGATGTTCGAAGCCCGCGCCTACGAGATGGGCTTCAGCCACGCGGCTGTGGGCGCCATGGTGCGCAGCAGCTACCACGCCGACCAGCAAGCCCATGGGGTGTTGCAGTCAAGCTTAGAAATCTGAAATATAATAATATCCATGAAGATATTTATCATAAATTTGACAAATATTGTTATTTAACAGATACTTATAAAAAAGTATCTATTAGTGAATGAAGCTTTCCTTGATTTGCCTGCCCACCTGCGTGCCCTGCTGGCACAAGGCAGGCCACTAACCGCGCACCAGGTTCAACGCGCCACGGGGAAAAGCCAGCCCAGCATTTCCCTGGCGCTGGCCAAACTGGGCTCAGAAGTCTGCAAATTGGGGGCGGCACGCAGCACGCGCTACGCGCTGACCCAGCCGATTCTGGGCCTGCCCGCCCAACAAACCCTCACGTGGACTGCGCCTGACGGTTTCATGCAAACGTTTGGCAGCTTGTATTTTCTACAGGGTGGCCAAGTCTACGTGCGCACCCCGCAGGGCGCAGACTGGTTGAGCCCCCCGGGCCAATTGCCCTGGTTTCTTCAAACATTGCGGCCTCAGGGTTTTCTGGGCCGTCAACTCACGCGCCTGCGGCCTGACTTCCCCGCTGACCCTGACAACTGGAGCACCGAGCAGGTGCTTTATATGGCTATCAACCATGCGGGCGATCCGCCAGGGGCGCTGCACGCGGGGGACACCAGGGGACCAAATATGAGGCAAGGGGCGCCTGAGGCGCCATGGGCGCTGCCTGATCGGGCGGCATACTTTGACACCCTGGCGCGTGCTGTCAACGAAACCTTGCCTGCGACCTCCAGCGCGGGCGGTGAGCAACCCAAATTCATCACTGAGGCAAATGAGCCGGGCGGGCAGCACAAGCACCTGATCGTCAAGTTCAGCCCGCCGCGTGGCACGCCCTTTGGAGAACGCTGGCATGAGCTGTTGCAACTGGAGCATTTGGCCCTGTCGGTGCTTGCAGAAAATGGCATACCCACGCCTTCATCGCGAATCCTTCAATCAGGCGTGCGCACCTACCTGGAGTCCGAACGCTTTGACCGCCTTGGCCGAGAGGGCAAACGCCATGTGGTGGACGCGTCCGCCGTGCATGGCGCATTCGTCAAGTCGCCACGCCGGCACTGGGTCGCCACGTGCGAGGCTTTGCGCCAGCAAAAAACACTAGCCTCAGAGCACCTGAAAACCGTCGCCAGCGTTTATCTGTTTGGCCAATACATAGGCAATACCGACATGCACTTTGGCAACCTGTCATTCTTTGTGGATGATGTGACAAAACCCGCTTTCATTCCCACCCCGGTGTACGACATGTTGCCCATGATGTGGCGCCCTGGCATCCATGACGGCAGCCTTGACGTGTCGCCCGTCCGCGCCCAGCCGCAGCCCGCCGGGTATGAAGCGCAGGCCGCGCAGGCCCGCGCCTGGGCCGCGCAGTTTTGGGACCGCGCCGCACAGCTGCCAGACTTGAGCGCGCCTTTGCGCCAGGCCAGCGTGGTCAGCGCCATCCGATTGAAATCCAATTTTTCTGAATAATGCCCCTATGACCGGTGCCGTTTTTCTTCTGAATCCGCAATTGGTTCGCCACAAAGTGCCGGAGGCCACGTATGAGCGCGGCCTGAACTTGTACCTGACGCAAAAGGTCTTGCAGTGCGACGTGCGCTACAGCAGCAGCCGCGAATGGGAGATTGAAGGCCTGGTGCAGGGCACTGAACGCGAGCCCTACCAAGTCATCGTTGGCGTCGAAATCGAACCCAATGGCCAACTGACCTACTTCAACGGCGCTTGCAGTTGCCCGGTGACGGTCAACTGCAAACACGCGGTGGCGCTGACATTGAAGGCGGCGTACGCCTCGGCCCGCGCGGCGCAGCCGACCTGGCCGTCCGTGGTGCCGCGGGGCGGGGCAACTATCGGCGAGCCTGAACCGGACCGCCTGTATTCGTCCAACAGCCCCGAGGCCCGGCAAAAAGCCGCCGCCGAGCGCGAATTTCGCCTGGCCGAGCAAAAGGTCGGCCAATGGCTTGATCTGTTTGAAGGCCCCAAAAGCCCGTCCGGCGGCAGCGACGGTGCGGGCACCCGGCTGTACTCCCCACGAGCCGCCCCGGCCAACGCCGATCAAGTGGTCTACACCCTGTCGGCGGGCAAGAGCGGCGACCACGCGGTGCTGCAACTCGGGTTTGGCCTGTCGCGCCTGCTGCGCAACGGCAGCTGGGCCAAGCTCAAGCCGGTTCGTTACATCGACGTGGTGCGCACGCCGCCAGCGGATCTGGAAATCATGCGCCTGATCCAGACCCTGGCCGCGCAGACCAGCAGTTACTCCTACACCAGTGCCGACAAAGGCCAGCTCAATGGCGAAACCGGCCGGCTGGCGCTGCAATTGGCCATCAACACTGGGCGTCTGTTCACCGTCACCGACGAGCGCAGCTTGTGCCAGCCTGTCCGCCTCGGCCCGCCGCGCAGCCTGCGCTGGCGCTGGGACACGCTGGCCTCGGCGAATTCCGCCGAGCCGCTGTGGGCCTTGCGCGCGCAACTGGCGGATATCGACATCGGCACGAACCTGGCGGCAGGCCAGGATGCCACGGCAGGTTCGACGGCACCCGACACGCCGCCAACACCTCAAGTGCCCCAAGTGCCGCCATCCACGCCATCACTGCAAGCCGATTTCTACGCCAACAAGCCGCCCCTGTACCTGGATTCCGCCAGCGGCGAATGCGGGCCGGTTGAAGTGCCGGGTTTGTCCGGGGAGCATCTGGCCCTGCTGCTCAAGGCGCCGCCTATTCCGCAATCGGCTTTTGCCCGGCATGAGACGGCTTTGCTCAGCCAACTGGCAAATTTGCCCCTGCCTCCGGTGTTGAAATCGCCCACCGTGTTCCAGGGCATCGTGCCCACGGCGATTCTGGAGATCGACGCCGTGCCCCGGCGTGATGTGCCCGCCCTGGGCCTGCTGCGCGCCACCCTGCGTTTTGACTACAACGGGCTGGGCATCTACAGCCCGGTTTTTCAGAGCCCCGTGTTTGTCGAGCGCAAAAACGATGCCGGTGAAAAGCTGGACCGCGTCATGCTGCACCGCGATGCAGGCGCCGAGCGCGCCGTCCACGCCACGCTGCAAGACTTGGGGCTGCAGGGCAATGCCAACGGCGAGTTCTATTTACTCCACCCCAGCCAGCAGCCGCATTGGCTGCACTGGGCCGAAAACGACTTCGCGCCGCTGCGCCAGGCCGGCTTCACGCTCGAACTCGCGCCGGGCATGGGCGATTGGATTGAGCGCGCCGACACGCTGGATGTGAGCCTTGCCGCGCAGGGCGCAACCGGCCACCCTGGCCACAGCGCGGAGGACGGCCAAGGTGGCGGTGACGGCAACCACAGCGCCTGGTTTGATTTGTCCCTGGGCATGCAGATCAACGGCCAGCGCCACAACATTCTGCCGTTTTTGCCCGAGCTGCTGGCCCAATTGGGCCACCTCAGCGCCATGGCCGACGGCGGCGCGGCGCAACTTCCGCCCTTCGTCTACCTGGCGCAGGCCAGCGGCAAAATGCTGCGCCTGCCCACCGCGCCGCTCAAGCCCTGGCTGCAAGCCCTGCTGGACCTGGTCGGCGAGCGCGGCCACGCTGGCACGGGTGATTCGTTGCGGTTATCGAGGCTGGAGGCGCTGCGCGTCGGCGCCGCCTTGGGCCAGGGCGCGCACTGGCAAGGCGCGCAAGGCTTGACCGACATGATCAAGCAACTGGCCGGCCACAGCGCCCTGCCTGAGGTGGCGCTGCCATCGGGCCTGAACGCCGAGCTGCGCCCCTACCAGCAGCAGGGCCTGAACTGGCTGCAATTTCTGCGCACCCACGGCCTGGCCGGCATCCTGGCCGACGACATGGGCCTGGGCAAAACCCTGCAAACCCTGGCCCACATCCTGGTTGAAAAGCAGGCCGGGCGGCTGGACCGCCCCGCCCTGGTGATCGCCCCGGTCAGCCTGATGGGCAACTGGCGGCGCGAGGCGGAACGTTTCACGCCGGACTTGAAGGTGCTGGTCTTGCACGGCGCCGAACGCCATGAGGCCGCTGCCGAGATGGCGCATTGCGACCTCGTCATCGCCCCGTATTCCCTGCTCAAACGCGACCGCGACCGCTGGATGCAGCAGCCTTGGCACCTGGTGGTGCTGGACGAGGCGCAAAACATCAAAAACGCCAACACAGACGCGGCGCAGGTGGTGGCCGCGCTCAATACGCGGCATCGCCTGTGCCTGTCGGGCACTCCGATGGAAAACCACCTGGGCGAGTTGTGGAGCCTGTTCCACTTTTTGATGCCGGGGTTTTTGGGCAGCCAGGCGCGCTTCAAAACCCTGTTTCGCACACCGATTGAAAAGATGGGCGACAACGAACGGCTGGACCAGCTGCGCCGGCGCGTCACACCCTTCATGCTGCGCCGCGCCAAGGCCGATGTGGCGACCGACTTGCCGCCCAAGATCGATACCATTTCCAGCGTCGAGCTGACTGGCAAACAGGCCGATTTGTACGAAACCATCCGACTCACCACCGAGAAAGCCGTGCGCGAGGCGCTGGCCGACAAGGGCCTGGCCAAATCGCAAATCCAGATTCTGGACGCGCTGTTGAAGTTGCGCCAGGTCTGCTGCGACCCGCGCCTGGTGCCCTTGGCCGCCGCCAAAAAAATCAAGCAATCGGCCAAGCTCGAATTGCTGATGGAACTGTTGCCCGAAATGCTGGCCGAGGGGCGGCGCATCCTGCTGTTTTCGCAGTTCACCAGCATGCTCGAATTGATCGAGCAGGAATTGCGCGAGCGCAAACTGCCCTGGGTCAAACTGACCGGGCAATCGCAAAAACGCGACGCGCTGATCGAACAGTTCACCTCGGGCCAGGTGCCGCTGTTCCTTATCAGCCTGAAAGCCGGCGGCGTGGGCCTGAACCTGCCGCAGGCCGACACCGTGATCCACTACGAC
>JANMVT010000097.1:0-3406 GCA_031392945.1 Rhodoferax sp.
TGCACCGGGTTCAGGATGTCGTCGTAAGCCATGCCGTGGGCGACACAACTGTTGAAGTCTTCCACGCCGTAGGCGGGCGAGGAGTGAACCAGGCCGGTGCCGTCGTCCGCCGTGGCGTAGTCGGCCAGGTAAACGGGGCTCAAGCGGTCGTAACCTTTGTCCACACCACTCAGCGGGTGTTTGAAGTTGATGCCAGCGAGGTTTTTGCCCAGGGTGGTGGCGACGACCTTGCCGGCTAGCGCCGCGCCAGCTTGCCCGTAGCGCTCAAGGCATTTTTCGACCAGGGATTCGGCCAGGATCAACAAGCCGCGTTCGGTGTCGACCAGGGCGTAGACGAGTTCAGGATTCAGGTTCAACGCCTGGTTGGCGGGGATGGTCCAGGCGGTGGTGGTCCAGATGACAGCGAAGGCTTCCTTGTCAAGTTTGTTCAAGCCAAACGCGCGGGCCAGTTTGTCAGGCTCCGCGCACAAAAACCCAACATCCAGCGTCTGCGATTTCTTGTCGGCGTATTCGATTTCAAACTCGGCCAAAGACGAGCCGCAGTCAAAACACCAATACACCGGCTTCAAACCCCGGTAGACAAAACCGCGCTCCACCACGCGCTTGAAGGCGCGAATTTCGCCCGCTTCATTGACGAAATCCATGGTTTTGTAAGGATGCTCCCAGTCGCCCAGCACGCCCAGGCGTTTGAAGTCGGCCATCTGGATGCCAATCTGCTCGGTGGCAAAGGCGCGGCTTTTGGCCTGCATTTCGTCGCGCGGCAGGTTGCGGCCGAATTTCTTCTCGATGGCGTTCTCGATCGGCAGTCCGTGGCAGTCCCAGCCGGGGATGTATTGCGCGTCCATGCCTTTCAACTGGCGCGCCTTGACGATCATGTCCTTCAGGATCTTGTTGACCGCGTGGCCCATGTGGATCTGGCCGTTGGCGTAAGGCGGGCCGTCGTGCAGGATGAATTTGGGCGCGTGGGCGCGGGCGTCGCGCAGCTTTTTATAGATGCCCTGCTCTTCCCAGGCCTTGGCCCAGCCCGGCTCGCGCTTGGGCAGGTCGCCGCGCATGGGGAAGGGCGTGTCGGGCAGGTTCAGGGTGCTGCGGTAGTCCACTTTGGCGGGATCAACATTTTCGGTCATGGCAAGGTCTGGTGTTCGGGACAATATGGGAAATAGGGGGGCTTGGGAGACAGGGCTTGCGGTCTGGCGCGCGGTGCAGCCGACAGCAAGCCGGGGCAGTGAACCAGGATGACGCGGGGCAAGGTGCGTCGATGCAGCCCCGTCAAATTCGGGCCTGGCCGGGCTGGGTGTCAGGGTGCGAAGCAAACCAGGCGCGGGCCTCATCCCGGTCTTTGGCGATGCCTTTCGTCAGGGCATCCAGACCATCGTATTTGAGTTCGCCATGCAGTTTATGAAGCAGTTCCACGCGGATGATTTTACCGTAACCCTCTTCTGGGCCCATCGACGCGGGCCAGTCCAGGCAATGCGTCTCCAGCAGCACACGCCCGCCGTTCGCATCGTCAGGGTCCAGAGACGGGCGCACGCCGAGGTTGGCCACACCCTGTAGTGGCTTGTCGGACAGGCCATGCAGGTTGACTGCAAAGATGCCGCCGGCCGCTGGTTTCCAGTGGGCAAAGCGCAAATTGAGGGTTCGAAAGCCCAGTTCGCGGCCCAATTTTCGGCCATGCACCACGTGGCCGGAGATGCGGTAGGGCCGCCCCAGCAGGCGCGCGGCGTCCTGCATGCGGCCCTCAGCCAAGGCGGTGCGCACCGCCGAACTGGAGACACGCAGTTTGTGCACCTCGTAACTGTTCATGCGCGCCACGTCAAACCCGGTGCCCTCGGGCTGTGCGTCGCCCGTCGCGTCCAGCATGGCATAGTCGCCCGCGCGTTTGGCGCCAAAACGGAAATCGTCGCCGACCAGGATGTATTTGGCGCCCAGGCCTTGCACCAGCACGTCGTCGATGAAGGCCTGCGGCGATTTGGCAGCCAGGCCGGCGTTGAAGGGCAAAACCACGGTTTGATCGACGCCGCAGTTGGCCAGGTCGATCAGCTTGTCGCGCAGGGTGCCCACGCGCGCCGGGGCCAATTCGGGCTTGTGCGCCAGCTTGGCGAAATAGTCGCGTGGATGCGGCTCGAAGGTCAACACGCAACTGGGAATGGCACGCTGGTGCGCCTCGGCGATCAATAGGGCCAGCATCGCCTGGTGGCCGCGGTGCACGCCGTCAAAGTTGCCGATGGTCAGGGCGCAGGCCGGCGCGATGCCGCTGTGCTGGAAGCCGCGAAAAATCTTCATTCAAACCTGGCTCGATCTGGCATTCGCCTTGATGTGGGGTTGGTATGGTTTTGATAGCTGGACAGGCCATTCGGCAAAGACCCCGAGGCGCAATTGTCACAAAAACAGGGTATATTGTGGCCTAGAGCCGAGGTGATTTGCGGATTTGTTGGGGTCGGGCCTTGCGGTGTTGCCGCTTTCGGGCCAGTCCGCGATGTTTCAGAAGTTCAAGGAGGCGGATTTTGAAGGTCTTGAAGCTGTCAGCCCAGGGGTTGCCCCAGTCGTGGATTTCGCTTGAACAGGCGGTGATCCACTACGCCGCCGAGGAAGTGCGCTGGGAGTCCGGCGGCGAGGTGGCGGTGTTCCACGGCGGGCACAACGCGGTCACTGGCCAGCAGTCGATCATCGCCGTCAACAGCATCATCGGCACCAAGGGCGTGCCAGCCATCAACCCCTTCAACCTGCGTCCCGGCCTGACCAACAGCAAGCTGTTTGCGCGCGACCGCAACGTCTGCGCCTACTGCGGCGAGCGCCACAGCGAAGACGAGCTGACGCGTGAACACATCATCCCGTTTGCGCAAAATGGCGTCGACGTGTGGATGAATGTCGTCACCGCCTGCCGGCCCTGCAACCACCGCAAAAGCAGCCGCACGCCCGAGCAGGCGCACATGCCGCTGCTGTACGCGCCCTACGTGCCCAGCCTGTGGGAGGACTTCATCCTGCGCAACCGGCGCATTCTAGCCGACCAGATGGAGTTTTTGATGGCCCACGTGCCCAAGTCGTCGCGCTTGCTGGTTTAGGGTTTTCTTCCCGATCGTAGGGGTAAAATCGGGCGTTTCCCCTCGTGGAATATACATAGTTAGCTACTAATATAATAGCTATTGATGGTCAAATCACAGCGGCTGTTAGCCTCAAAATCGTCGGCCCATCAGCCAGGCCAGGGCGGATGCCTCCGTGTCACCCGCCGCGACAACAGCACGCTCAATGGCATAGGCCCGGCGCGCGGCTCCTTCTTTCCCTGCGGCATCCGCCCTGGCCTGGCTGATGGGCTGCCAGTCAACGCTGGCGGATGGGCTGTAGCCTGTGCGCTGCAAGCCCCTACTGCGTGATCTCCAGCACAACGGCGCGGTTCTCAGCCGCTGGC
>JANMVT010000110.1:0-14483 GCA_031392945.1 Rhodoferax sp.
TCCAGCGGCCTGTCCACCTTCCACCCGCTGGCGCGCAACCCCTGGGACTTGAGCAAAACTCCGGGCGGCTCCAGCGCGGGCGCAGGCGCCGCAGCAGCAGCCGGTTACGGCCCTTTGCACATCGGCACCGACATCGGCGGCTCACTGCGCCTGCCGGCCGGCTGGTGCGGCATCTTCAGCCTGAAACCCAGCCTCGGCCGCATCCCCATTGACCCGCCTTACACCGGGCGCGCAGCCGGCCCGATGACACGCACGGTGGCTGACGCTGCGCTGATGATGCAGGTGCTGTCCCAACCCGACGCACGGGACAGCATGAGCCTGCCGTACCAGGACATCGCCTGGAACAGCATTGACCGGGGCATTGAACGCCTGCGCGGACTCAAGATTGGCCTGCTGCTTGACGCCGGTTGCGGCCTGGCGGTGGAGCCTGAAGTGCGCGCAGCCATCGAACAGGCCGCCAAAGTCTTTGAGGCGGCGGGCGCCATCGTCACGCCCATGAAACCCTTCCTGACGTCGGCCATGCTCGACGGCCTGGACCACGCCTGGCGCATGCGCTCGCATGTGGATTTGATGGCCTTATCTGCCAACAAAAAAGCCGCCGTCTTGCCCTACATCCTGCGGTGGGCCGACAGCGCCGCCGGCATGACCGGGGCGCAGGTCTTCGTCGCCACAAGCCAGGCGCACATGACACGGGTCGCCACGGTCAACGCCTGCCGGGCCTTCGACTATGTGATCTCGCCGACCTCGCCGGTGCCCGCGTTCGCCGCCGAATTGCCCTCACCCACCAATGACCCGCTGCACGGGCTGGAGCACATCGCTTTCACCGTGCCGTACAACATGTCCGAGCAACCTGCCGCCAGCATCCAATGCGGCCATACCCAAAACGGCCTGCCCATCGGCCTGCAAATTGCCGGCCAGCGTTTTGACGATTTGGGTGTGTTGCAGGTGAGCCGTGCGTTCGAATTGTTGCGCGCACCGCAACGGCCCTGGCCAAAGCTGCCGCAGGCCGTTGCCTGAATTCGCCAGACCCGCGCCGTGGCAACCGACAGCCTGGGCAACATGGTCACGCTGCAGGACGCCAGCAGCCTGGCTGCGGTCAATGATTTCGTCGAAGGCTTCATTTCATGCGAAGCCCGGGCCGCGAACATCCTGCAGTTGGCCGGCACCGACCACGGCCCCATCGTGCAGGCCTGTTGTGCCGCATTGCACATGTTCGCCGAGTCGCGCGCTGCGCCAAGCCATGCCAGGCCATATATCGAGCGGGCAGTTGCCGGCGCCGAAAACGCGTCGAATTGCAGCCCGCGTGAACGGCGGTTTGTCGCCTGCGTTGCGGCCTGGGTCGATGGCGACATCGACAGAGCCGCAGTTTTGCACGCGCAGCAAGCGCAGGAATTTCCGCGCGACCTGGTCTCGGTCAAGCTGGGCCAATACCATTTGTTCAACCGGGGCGACGCGCCCGGCATGTTGCGCCTGGCCCAGGCGGCCCTGCCTGCGGCGGCCGATGTGCCTTATCTGCACGGCATGGCCGCGTTTGGCTGGGAGCAATGCAACCTGCTGGAACAGGCTGAGGCCGCAGCGCGCAACGCCATCCAGATGTGCCAACCCATTTCCGGCAAGGAACCCTGGGCGCACCATGCCCTGGCCCACGTGATGTTGACGACCGGGCGCCTGCACGAAGGGCAGGCCTTCATGGACGAGATGAGCCCCACCTGGACCGGGCTGAACTCCTTCATGGTCAGCCACAACTGGTGGCATCAGGCCCTGTTTGCCATTGAACTGGGCCAACACGGCGAGGCGCTGCGCCTCTACGACGAAGAGGTGTGGGGCGTAGTCAAAAGTTATTCGCAGGACCAGATCAACGCCGTGTCTCTGCTTGCCCGCCTTGAATTGGCCGGTGTAGACGTGGGCGAACGCTGGCAGGACGTTGCCAACTACCTCGTGACGCGTCTGGATGAGCATGTGCTGCCGTTTCTGGACCTGCAGTACCTCTACGGTTTGGCCCGCGCGGGGCGGCCCGAGGCGCAGGTGCTGATGCGCAACATTGAGGCTTTTGCCCGGACGCCGCCCCAGTCAACTGGGGTTTGGCAGCACGTGGCCGTGCCCGCCTGCCAGGGTTTGCTGGCGCACGCGCAGGGCGACCATGTCCACGCCGCCGAGCGGCTGCGCCAAGCCCTGCCACGCCTGGCCGAGATCGGCGGCAGCCACGCCCAACGCGACTTGTTTGAGCAGATCTGTCTGGATGCGCTTTTGCAGAGCGGCCAATGGGAGGCGGCCCGTCAAACGCTGACCCCGCGCCTGGCGGGCCAGGGGGAGTCGGTGCGCCTCAGGCGCCTGTCAAATCGCCTGGCGGATCACCCGGCAAATCATTGAGCGCGTCATCTGGAATCTCCGAACTTTCCCGCGCCGCCTTGACAATCAACACCGGCACCCCGGCCGTGTTCAACACCTCGTTGGACACCGATCCCAGAAAGGCGCTGCGCAGCGCGCCCGTGCCGCTGGCGCCCATCACCACCATGTCGCAGGCAAAACGCTCCAGGATGTCAATGATGGTGTGCGCCGGGTCGCCCGAGGCGACTTCGCTCTCGAAGGCGATATTCGCCTCTGCCAGCAACGCCTGTGCCGGCTGGAGCAGGTGCGCGCCCGCCGCCGCGCTGACCTGCTCGATCACATTCGGATCGTGCGCCACAACCAGTTCGTACAGGGTGCTGGGTTCCTGGACATTGGCCAGCACCACGCTGGCGTCCAGGCCAGCCCTGGCCAGGCGGATGGCAAAACGAACAGCTTCCAGTGAAACCGCAGAACCGTCAACGGGCAGTAATATCTTCATATGTTCCTCCTGCCTCAATATACGCCTGAGTTAAGGTTAAATCACCCCCATGCCCCAACTTCTGCTTATCCCCGGCCTGGCCTCCAACGCTGTGATGTGGCAACACCAATTGGCAGCCCTGCCGGCTGGCCTGAACCCGGTGGTGACCGACGTCCATTTTCGCCACGACACGGTGGGCGCCATGGCCGCCGCCCTGCTGCAAGAACACGCCGGTGAGTTGATCCTGTGCGGTGCCTCCATGGGCGGCATTCTGGCCATGGAAACCGCACGCCAGGCGCCCCATCGCGTCAAGGCGCTGGCCCTGCTAGGAACCAATGCGCGGCCTGAAACCCCCGAGATGTTCACCCTGCGCGAAGGCGCGATCAAGTTTTTTGAGCAGGGCCGGGCACGGGAAATTTTGCTGCTCAACCTGCCCCTGGCGTTTCACACGAGCCGCACCAAGGATGCGGCCTTGACCCAAACCTACCTCGACTTCGTGCTGGCCGCAGGGCAAGACCAACTGGTTCGCCAAAACCGTGCCCTCATGGCCCGCCCAGACGCACGACTGCATTTGCCAGCCGTCGCCTGCCCCACCCTGGTGATGTGCGGCGACAGCGACCAGCTCACGCCGCCCGAGTGTTCGCGTGAGATCGCCGCGCTCATCCCGGGCACCGAATTGATCATGCTGGCGCACTGCGGCCACATGTTGACGATGGAGCGGCCCGCCGAGGTGACCGCCGCCCTGTTGGCTTGGTTGAACCGTTTGAATTGAAGACCCGCCAAATCCAAGTTTAGGTGGTCAAAACGGCAATTTCCCCTCGCGGGTATTGCGTAGTTAGCTACTTATTTAGTAGCATCCACTATTCCTTCGGCAGGCTCTCCACCTTGGCCATCAGGCGCGCCAGCACCAGGGGCGACACGAATTTCTCGACCTCACCACCCAGCAAGGCGATCTCGCGCACGAAGGTGCTGGAGACAAACTGGTATTTGTCGCTGGGGGTCAAGAACACGGTTTCAACGTCCGGCATCAGGCTGCGGTTCATGCCGGCGAGCTGGAATTCATAGTCGAAATCAGTCACCGCCCGCAGGCCCCGCACCACGGCTTTGGCCCCGCGCGCCACGACAAAATCACGCAGCAAGCCGGAGTAACTGGCCACCTCCACCTGGGGCACGTCTTTGGCGACTTCGCGCACCATGTCCAGCCGTTCTTCCAGGTTGAACAGGGCATTCTTCTTGTGGTGCCCGGCGGCCACCGCCACAACGACACGGTCAAACAGTTGCATGGCACGCCGCACGATGTCTTCGTGGCCGCGGGTGAGCGGGTCGAACGTGCCGGGGTAGACGGCGATCACATTGTTGGCCATGGTGTTTCCTCTTGGTGTCTCATGCGCCGCATTATGCAGGGCATCCGGAGCCCTGCACGGGCCGCCGCTTCAATCCGGCAAACGCGTGAGCAGGTGTGCGTGAACGGTGCCCGCTTTTAAATGGCGGTGCAGCTTGAGCCGGGCACCCTGCAAATCCTCGTCGGTCCACAACGTGGACGCTTCGAGGTAGACAAAGCCCTGCAGGGCGACGGCGCGACCGGCAGCCAGCAGGGCCGCCTCATACAGCGCTGAATCAAAGGGCGGGTCGAGAAATACCAGGTCCAGGCTGGCCGCATCCAGTTGCCTGAGCGCGGCCACGCCGTCGCCACGCGCGATTTGAACCGCACTGGCCTGCAATTGAATTTGAACCCGCTTGAGCTGGTCAAGCAGTGCGCTGTTTTGCTCGACCATGCGCACCTCTGCGGCGCCACGCGACGCGGCTTCAAACCCCAGCGCGCCGGTGCCGGCAAACACGTCCATGCAACGCCAGCCCGTCAGGTCCTGCCCCAACCAGTTGAACAGCGTCTCGCGCACCCGGTCGGACGTGGGCCGTAGACCCGGCTTGTCGGCCACCTTGAGCTTGGTACGTTTCCATTGGCCGCCGATGATGCGGATTTCGTGGGCCAGGACACCCAATTTGCGGGGCGCCTTCTTTGCAACTGGTTTTGAAGGGCTGGCGGCGGTATTCCGGGGTTCCTGATATTTCATGCCGCAAGCTTAAGCCATGATCCGGCTGCGCCGACTACGGCACCCCGCCCACCACCACCGTCACCATTTTTTCAGGCTGCAGCTTGCGCGCAAACGCCGCCTTGATGTCGGCCAGCGTGATCTTTTCGACGGCTTGGGTCCAGGTGTCCAGATAGTCCAGCTTCAAGTTGTTCCAGGCGATGTTGGACACGTTGTCGAGCAGCTTGGCATTGGTGTCGATGCGCAGGGCGAAGCCGCCGATGAGATTGTCTTTGGCGGCCTGGAGTTCGGCTGGCGTCGGGCCGTCGGCGACAAACTTCTGCAAGACCTCGCGCGACACCTGCACCGCCTGGTTGGCCTGGTCCGGGCGGGTTTGCAGGCCGATGGTGAACGCGCCAGCGTGCAATGCCGGTGAAAAATAGCTGTACACGCTGTAGCTCAAGCCGCGTTTTTCGCGCACCTCGGCGGTCAGGCGCGACACAAAACCGCCGCCGCCCAGTATGTAGTTGCCCACGGTGAGCGCAAAGAAATCGGGGTCGTCGCGCTTGAAGCCGGGCTGGCCGATCAGCACGTGCGCCTGGGCTGAATCAAAGGCGATGCGTTCGTCTTTGGCCTGCGCCAGGGGCGCGACCTCGGGCACCGGCACCCACGGCGCGCAATCGGCCTTCAGGGCGCCCATGGATTGAAGGGGCTTGAGCCGCGACAGCAATTCGCCCACCATGCCGTCCGCCTGCGCGCGGCTCACTGCGCCCACCATGGTGACCACGGCGCGGCAGGGCGCGATGGCGCTGGTATAGAACGCCTTCATGTCGTCCACGCTGATGTTGGCCAGCGACTGCTCGGTGACCTCATTGCCGTAAGGGTGTTTGCCATACACGCCGCCGGCAAAGGCGCGGTTGGCCACAGTGGCCGGGCGCGTGTTGGCTTCTTTGATCGAGGCGTTGATGCGCTGGCGGTTGCGCTGCCAGACCTCATTGGGAAACGAGGGCTCACCCAACTGGCGCGCGGCCAGCGCCACGGCTTTGGGCAGGATGTCGGGGTAGGTCAGCGAGCGCAAGGAAAAACCCATGCGGTCGCTGCTGGCGTTGCCGCCGAAAGAGGCGCCCAAATCGGCCCAGGCTTCGCCCAGGGCGTTTTCATCCAGCGCGCCCTGATTGCCGCTGGCCAGCACGCCTTGCGACGCCAGGCCGGCAGTGACGCTGGCCAGGCCGATTTTGTCCGCCGGGTCGCGCCGGGCGCCGGCGTCAAAGTCGAGCTTGATGTCCACCATGGCGATGGCCGGGCTTTCAACCAGAAAGACGCGCGCGCCGGAAGCGTGCGTCCACTGCACCACCGGAATGCCCGCAAAAGCCGCCTGCGCCAGGCTTAGGGAGAAAAACAGGGCGATTGCCCTCGTCGGTATTGAATAGTTAGATATCTTTTTTATAGCATTCGTCATGGGCATGGGATTCATTCGGGGTGTTGGCAAAGCGCGCATCAATGCCGGGCGCCGGGCGGCGGCGCGCGCGGTTTGCGGGTTTTGTCCAGCGGCTGGGGCCGCAGGATGGCCACCGTCAACTGGTCATCACCAAAGTATTTCGCCGCCACGGCCTTCACCTGCTCCGGCGTGACCAAACGCAGTTTGGCGATCAGGCGCTCGCCCGCGTCCAGCGGCTGGCCCTGCACCCACTGGCTGCCCAGGGTGCGCGCCTGATTGAAGACTGAATCAAGCTTGTAGACCTCGCTGGCCACCCATTGGGTTTTGACGCGGTTCAGCTCGGCCTCGCTCACGCCGTCTTCGGCCACCCTGGCCACCTGCCCGCGCAACGCCGCTTCGACCTGCTCGGCCGTTTTGCCCGCTGCGGGCACGCCGTCGAGCATGAACACTTGCGGGCCGCGCCCCCACAGGCCGTTGTAGGAGCCCGCGCTGTCTGCCACGCGGTTGTCGCCCTGGGTCAGGGCGCGGTCCAGGCGCGCGCCGCTGTAGCCGTCCAGCACGGCGGACAGCACCGTCAGGGCCAGGGCGTCATCGCCGTCGGCGCCTGGTTTGTCCAGCGACTCGAGGCTGGGCGCCTTGAACGCCATGGCCACGTAGGACTGCTCGGCCGGGGCCTTGAAATCGATGCGCCGCAGCCCGCTTTGTTGCGGCTCGACGCGCGGTTTGCGCGGCGGCACGGCGCGTTTGGGGATGGGCCCGTAGTATTTTTCAGCCAGGGCCCTGGCTTGCGCCACGTCCACGTCGCCAGCAATCACCACGGCTGCGTTGGCCGGAATGTACCAGCGCTTGAAGAACTCGCGCGCGTCGGCGGGGGTCATCGCGTCCAGATCGTTCATCCAGCCGACCACCGGGCGGCGGTACGGGGATGCCACAAAAACGGCCGCGCCCATCGCTTCATTCATGAGGGCGCGCGGGCTGTCTTCGGTGCGCAGGCGGCGCTCTTCCTTGACCACTTCAAGCTCTTTGGCGAATTCTTCGTCACTCCACTGGTTGTTGGCAAAACGGTCGGCTTCGATCTTCATCACATCTTCCAGCCGGTTGCTGGGAATTTGCTGGTAATAACCGGTGTAGTCCCTGCCGGTGAAGGCGTTTTCGCGCCCGCCCAGAGCCGCCACGCGGCGTGAAAACTCGCCCGGTTTCAGGCTGGGCGTGCCTTTGAACATCATGTGCTCCAGGATGTGCGCGACCCCCGACGTGCCGTCCACCTCGTCCATCGAGCCCACCCGCACCCAAACCATATGCACCGCCGTGGGCGCGCGTTTGTCGGGTTTGATGATCACGGTCATGCCATTGGCCAGGGTGAATTGCTCGACTTTGGGTGTCGCCTGGGCATGCGCAGCGGCCCCAAAAAACAGGCTGGCACACAGGCCGCCAAACAGGGCGGCAGGGAGGCTTGCAAAGCGCAGCGGCCTGCCGCCAAATAGGGTGAAGGGTCGTTTCATAGAATAGTCTGATTCTAAGAACCCCCCAAATGTTCAGCTTTTTCAAGAAAAAACCCCCTGCGCCCGTTTTAAGACCCGTCGGCACCTCTGTCACTGCCACGCCTGTCGCCGCGCCAGCGGCGCTGCCCCAGGCAACTCCGGGCGGCTCCCTGATTGGCCGGGCCCTGGTGACGCCGATCGAGATTCCGCTTGCTCCCGCCATTCCCCCCGAACGCCAGAAGTGGCTGGAAAAACTCAAAAACGGGCTTGGCAAAACCGCGTCGAGCATCTCGGGCGTGTTTGGCGGCACACAAATCAATGAGGCCCTGTTCGAAGACCTCGAAAGCGCCTTGTTGATGGCCGACGCCGGCGTGCCCGCGACCGAGCATCTGATCGCCGAACTGCGCCGCAAAGTCAAAGACAGCGGCATCACCCACCCCGTGGCGCTGAAAAACGCCCTGACCGCCAGCCTGACCCACCTGCTTTTGCCGCTGGAGAAACCCCTGGTCATCGGCGAGAACAAACCCACCGTCATCATGGTGGTGGGCGTGAACGGCGCGGGCAAAACCACGTCGATCGGCAAACTCACGCGCCACCTGGCGGTGGAGGGCGCCAGCGTGTTGCTGGCCGCCGCCGACACCTTTCGCGCTGCGGCTCGCGAGCAGCTCACCGTCTGGGCCGACCGCAACACGGTGGAGATCATCAGCCAGGAAGGCGGCGATCCGGCGGCCGTGAGTTTTGATGCGGTGAGCGCCGGCAAGGCGCGCGGCAAAGACGTGGTGCTGATCGACACCGCCGGGCGCCTGCCCACCCAGATCCACTTGATGGACGAGCTGAAGAAAATCAAACGTGTGATTCAAAGGGCTGACGCCGCTGCCACCGGCAGCGAAGCCCACCCGGCAAACCAAGCGCCAGGCCTGGCCGGCCTGGCAGGGGCCGCCCCGCACGAAATCCTGCTGGTGATCGACGGCAACACCGGCCAGAACGCGCTGACCCAGGTCAAGGCGTTTGATGACGCGCTGGGACTCACTGGCCTGATCGTCACCAAGCTTGACGGCACCGCCAAGGGCGGCGTGCTGGCGGCTATCGCGCGCGGGCGGGCGATTCCGGTCTATTTCATTGGCGTGGGGGAGAAGCTCGAAGAGCTGGAGACCTTCAGCGCCAGGGAATTCGCCCAAGCCTTGCTGGCGTAATGATTTTCCTTTTCAATCGACCAAAACAACATGACCAACACCCGCAACGCCAGCCGTCCCATCAGCCAACTTGGCCGCGTCAGCCGCCGCCAAACCCTCGCCCTGCTCGGCGCCGCTGCTTCACATTCGCTGTTCGCCCAGACGGGAACTGCGTGGAATGTTATTGAATCAAGAGCACGCGGGCAGACCGTCTATTTCAATGCCTGGGCTGGCAGCGAGCACATCAACGCCTATTTGCAGTGGGCCGCCGCCGAAGTCCAGAAGCGCCACGGCGTCAAGGTGGAGCACGTGAAGGTGACGGACACGGTCGAAGTCGTCAAACGCGTGCGCGGCGAAAAAGCGGCGGGCAAGCTGGCCGACGGCACGGTGGACCTGGTCTGGATCAATGGCGAAAACTTCTTGGCCATGAAACGCGAAGCCATGCTGTTTGGCCCGTTTGCCGAGAGCCTGCCGAGTTTCCAATACGTTGATGTGGCCGGCAAACCGACCACACGCATCGATTTTTCCGAACCGGTTGAAGGCCTGGAAGCGCCCTGGGGCATGGCCCAGCTCACATTTTTTGCCGACAGCAAACGCGTGCCGGCCCCGCCCCGCAGCGTGGCCGCGCTGCTGGCGTTTGCCAAGGCGAACCCGGGGCGCGTGACTTACCCGCGCCCGCCCAATTTCCATGGCATGACGTTCTTGAAGCAGGCCCTGGTTGAGTTGAACCCGGATCGCGCCACGCTTTACCAGAGCGTGACGGCAGAGGCCCTGGCCAAAGCTGGCGCGCCCCTGTGGGCCTACCTGGACGCGCTGCACCCGCACCTGTGGCGCGCGGGCAAGCAGTTTGCGCAAAACGCCGCCGCCATGCGGCAGATGATGAGCGACGGCGACCTGCTGCTGGCGTTCACCTTCAACCCCAATGAAGCGGCCAATGAAATCGCCGCCAAGCGGCTGGTGGAAAGCGTTGTAAGTTATCAATTTGAGAATGGCAGCATCGGCAACACGCACTTTTTGGCGATCCCGTTCAACGCCAGGGCCAAAGAAGGCGCGCAAGTCCTGGCCAACTTCCTGCTGTCGCCCGAGGCCCAGGCGCGCAAGGCCGACATCAACCAGTGGGGCGACCCGACCGTGCTGGCGCTGGACAAACTGCCTGCGGTGGAGCGGGCCCGTTTTGCCGCCAAACCGCTGGCGGGCCAGGTTCTGCAGGTGATGCCCGCCATCCCCGAGCCGCACGGCAGTTGGGTTGATGCGCTGTCCCGTGAGTGGTTGAAGCGCTACGGGCAATAACGACAAATTCTGCGGCCCATTCTGCGGCCAGTTCAGCGCGGCGGCACGGCCACACACGAGCCGGCAAAGATGACTTTGCCCGCTGCATTGACCAGGGACGCCTCGGCCGTGTCGCGGTTGATGCGCCAGCGCGCGCCGCCCCGGCCAAAGCTGATCTCGGCGTCAGTCACGGCACCCGAAGTCAGCCACTGGTTGTTCACAGCAAGCACTTTTTCTGAATCGCTGAAGCGCACCTCGACGTCTTCACGCGTCACAAAGCCGCCGTCGGGCTGCAAGTCGCACAGGGCGGACCGCATGTCGGACGGGCCGCCCTGCTCAAACAATTCTTTGGCGATTTGCGCGGCCCGCGCGGGGCGTTGCGTGGTGTGGCAGGCGAATTCGGCGACCGAGCGGCTGCCGTCCAGCATTCTCACCCCGGCCAATTTGTCGCTGCCCAGGGCGGCGGCGGCGGCCTCAACCCGCGCGCGCGCCGACGCGCCTTGCGGGGTCAAATCCAGCGGCGACCCGGCGCTGGCCAAAATCGCCAAACGCATGGGAATGCCGCAGTCCGCCAGAAAATGGCTGTAGCCCAGGGCCGGGCTGGGCTGGGTGGCGTTGACCCGCACCAGCACGCCGCTGACGTGGCGCCGGTCCACAATGGCCATCGAGATCGGATCAACGCCGTACAAGACATCGTCAATGCGCTGCACCAGTTGCACGCCCTTGGCCCCACTCGCGCGGCTTTCAGCGTTGCTGCCCCGGTTGGGGCCAGGGGTTTGCGCGCCAGAATCCAGGCAGGCCAGAGCCGCCAGGCAGATGACCAGGGCTGGCCAACGCAGGGGAAGGGACTGGATCAAATTTGGCAAAAGGGTCTCATCAGGAGATGCGGGTCTGCGTGAATTTTAGGGTCTGGCCGTGACGGCCGACGGGCGACTGACGGGTAGCCGACGGATGGGTGTGGCGCATTGCTATATTCGGGCATCCGCATTTGCGCACGGCATCCACCTCAAATCCACTTTTTCAAGCCCCATGACACAACTCCTGCCCCACATCAAAATCGAAACCGCGCCCAATCCGACCGCCGCCGTGATCTGGCTGCACGGCCTGGGCGCCGACGGCAATGACTTTGCCGGCCTGGTGCCCGAGCTGGATTTGGCCGGCTGCCCGTCGATCCGTTTTATCTTCCCCCACGCGCCCAGCATTCCGGTCACCCTGAATGGCGGCTATGTCATGCCGGCCTGGTACGACATTCTGGGCAGCGAGCTGCAACGCCGTGAAGACGCTGGCGGCATCCGCCACTCGGCGCTGGCGATCGAGGCGCTGATCGCCGCCCAAGTCGAAAACGGCATCAAGGCATCGCACATTGTTTTGGCCGGGTTTTCACAAGGTTGCGCCATGGTGCTGCACACCGGCCTGCGCCATAAGGAGCGCCTGGCCGGCATCATGGCGCTGTCCGGTTACCTGCCGCTGGCCGACACGGTAGCGGCTGAACGCAGCCCGGCCAACCTGGCCACGCCCATCTTCATGGCGCACGGCGTGCAGGACCCGATGATCATCCTGAGCCGCGCCGAGGCCTCGCGCGACGCCCTGGCGCACCTGGGCTGCGCCGTGCAATGGCACACCTACCCGATGCCCCACAGCGTGCATCCGCTGGAGATCGCCGACATCAGCCGGTTTTTGAAATCGGTGCTGGTTTAGACGCTTGGGCGGCCTGCCGGTTCACCAGGCAAATTCCCGGCAGCACCAGGGCCATGCCCACGGCGTGGTGCCATTGCAGGGGCTCGCCCAGCACGATCCAGGCGATGACGGCTGCGTAAATCGGGCCCAGGTACAAAACCACGCTGACGCGCGCTGCGCCCAACTCGCGCTGCATCACTGAATAGGCCAGATACGCGCCATAACCCGGCAGCGCGGCGGCGGCGAGCACCAGCCCAAACCCTTTCAGCGTCAACACCGGCAGGGGGTTGACCCAGGCTTCAGCGATGGCAAACGGCAGCATCACCAGCACGCCCGCCAGGCTGACCACTGTGAGGCGGGCGCTGGCGCCCAAAGGGCTGGGCCAGCGCTTGAGCAGCAAGGCGTAGGCCGTCCAGGACAGGGTGGCCGCGAAGATCCAGCCGTCGCCAGGCACCAGGTGAACTGCGGCCAGATGGCCCCATTGGCCTTTGAGCACGACGTGCAGCACCCCCGCCAGCGCCAGCAACACGCCGCCCGCCTGCAAGGCGGTGATGCGTTCCTTGAGCCAGATCGCCGAGGCCGCCACGATCAGCACCGGCGAAATGCTGTAGATCAGGGCGATGTTCACCGCCACCGTGGTGCGCCCGCCGATGTATATCCAGGCGCCGCAAATCCACATGCCCAAGGCGCCCAGCACCAGGTAACGCTTCCAGTCTTTGGCAATGTCGCTGCGGTGCCGGCGCAACTCGCCCCAATGGCCCAGGCTGAACAGGAAACTGGCGATCAACCAGCGCAGCAGCGCCAGGGCGTGCGGCTCGATCACCCCCGGCGCACTGCGGGCCACCAGGTAATTGACGGTCCAAAAAGCCGGTGTGACGAAGATCAGGGCGAGCGCCAGACGGTGGCGCGACGGGGTGGACATGGCTATTGGCCTTGCGCTGGAAAGAATCTTGATGCTACTCTAATAGTAGCATACTATGTATGTTCCACGAGGGCAATTGGCCTGTTTTATTGGAAAAACCAGAATGGGGGGATTTTGCTGCCCATCGGCCGGCAGGACAACCCCCGAAACCCTCCAACCGTCCAACCGCTCAATAGGTCTCCAGGTGCAGACGGCCTTCTTTTTTCAAGGTTGCGCCAACCGCGTCCCAGTCCAGGCCCGCCTGCTGCCCCACGTCGCGCAAGGCCAGCAGCACGCCCTCTTCCATGCTCTTGAGTCCGCAGACGTAGAAGCAGGTGTTGGCGTCAGCCAGTAACTGGCCCAAATCCGCCGCGCGCTCACGCATCACGTCTTGCACATAGTGTTTGGGCTGGCCCGGGGTGCGCGAGAACGCGAAGTTGATGTCGATGAAATCCTTGGGCAGGCTTTGCAGGGGGCCAAAATACGGCAGCTCTTCCTTGGTGCGGGCGCCGAAGAACAGCATCAGCTTGCCGCCTTCGTGATGTGGCCCCCACGCTCCGCCGCTTCGCGGGTCGCTGCCCCCCGAGGGGGCTAGCCCGCCTTGGGACGGCCCGGCGGCGGTCTGCCTTTGCCTTCGCCGCCATTCGGTCATGGCGCGCATGGGAGCGCTGCCGGTGCCGGTGCATATCATCACGATATTGCTCCTGGGGTGGTTGGGCATCAGGAAACTCGCGCCAAAAGGGCCGATCACCTGCACTTTGTCGCCGACCTTGAGGTCACACATGTAGTTGCTGGCCACGCCGCGCACCGGTTTGCCATGATGGTCTTCCAGCACGCGCTTGATGGTGAGCGACAGGTTGTTGTAGCCCGGGCGCTCGCCGTTGCGCGGGCTGGCGACAGAATATTGGCGCGGATGGTGGGCGCGGCCATGGGCATCCACGCCGGGCGGGACGATGGCGATGGACTGGCCTTCAAGCACGGGAAAGGGCAGGTTGCCAAAGTCCAGCACCACATGGTGGGTGTCGTATTCTTTGCCGACCTGGGTCACACGCACATTGCCGCCAACGGTGGCGGTGATGGTTTTATCCGCCGCTTTGGGGCCGTACAGGTTGGTGTAAGCGTGGGCGGCGGACCAGGGCGGAATGATCGCGCCGAACTGGGCGCCGGCATTGCCCGCCTGCGGCGACCCGTCAGCCAGGGCAGACGCGCCAGATGCTGCCGGCACGGCCGGCTGCGGGCCCGGCGCTTCAACGCCGGTCGCTGCATCCAGATCAACACCCGCCGCCCTCAACGCCTCTGGCGTCAATTCAGGCGGCAACTCATCCCAGGTCAGCTGGTCTGCCGTTGAATAGGCCATGACATGCGGCATCACGCGCCAGTTGTCGATCGAGCCGGTCGGACATGGCGAAATGCAGGCCATGCAGGAATTGCAGACCTCGGCATTGACGACGTAGTTGCGGTCGTCATGCGTGATCGCGCCCACGGGGCAGGTCGCCTCGCAGGTGTTGCAGCGGATGCAGATTTCGGGGTCGATCAGATGCTGTTTGATGACAGCGATTTCAGACATACCCATGGCAACTCCTTGTTGATGAGACAGCAATTTTTCGAGGTGCCGCCCCTAGAAAAATTAGCCCCCCGGGGCGGAGCGTGGGGGCCATCTTTTCAACCGAAACGGACGTATTCAAAATCTACCGGCTGGCGGTTGATGC
>JANMVT010000123.1:0-3042 GCA_031392945.1 Rhodoferax sp.
CCCAGAATCCGGATCATTTCCCCCAAGAATCCTTCAACCCCACCGCCAGATTAAACACCGGCTTAGCAGGCAGGTGATCCACCCGATCCGCCACAAAGTACCCATGCCGCTCAAACTGAAACTTGTCGTCCGCTTTGGCAGCGGCCAATGACGGCTCCACAAACGCGGTGATCACTTTCAGGCTGTTCGGGTTAAGCCCTTCGATGAAGTCCTTGCCGCCCGCGTCGGGCTGGGCTTCCAGAAACAGGCGGTCGTACAGGCGCACTTCGGCGGGGATGCTGTCGGCCACGGCGACCCAGGTGATGACACCCTTGACCTTGACGGCATCGCTGCCTGGCGTGCCGCTTTTGGTGTCTGGCACCAGGTTAGCCCTCACGCTGCTTATGTTTTTCGCTTCATCTTTGGTGGCGCCGGTGCATTCGATGACATGGCCGTACTTCAGGCGGACTTTGTTGCCAGGGAATAGGCGAAAGAATCCTTTGGGGGGCATTTCTTCAAAATCGCTGCGGTCAATCCAGACCTCTTTGCCGATCTTGAAACTGCGTTTGCCCAGCTCGGGGTGATGCGGGTGGACAGGTGCTGAACATGCATCCAGAAAGCCTGCTCCCATTACTTCATCCCAGTTCTCGATCACCAGTTTGAGGGGGTTCAGCACGGCCATGGCGCGCGGGGCGCTGCCGTCCAGCGTCTCGCGCAGGCAGCCTTCCAGCGTGCTGTAGTCAATCCAGCTGTCGCTCTTGGTCACACCGATGCGGTCGGCAAACAGGTGCAGGGCTTCGGGCGTGTAGCCGCGCCGGCGCAGGCCGACGATGGTGGGCATGCGGGGGTCGTCCCAGCCGCTGACCTTGTGGTCGTACACCAGTTGCGCCAGTTTGCGTTTGCTGGTGATCACATAGGTCAGGTTCAGCCTTGCAAATTCATACTGGCGCGGGTGGGGAGTGGCCAGCAGGCCGCCTTCACACAGGCGGTCTAGCAGCCAGTCGTAAAAGGGCCTTTGGTCTTCAAACTCCAGCGTGCACAGGCTGTGGGTGATCTGCTCCAGCGCGTCCTCTATCGGGTGCGCAAAGGTGTACATGGGGTAGATGCACCAGGTGTCGCCCGTGTTGTGGTGCGTGGCGCGGCGTATGCGGTAGATGGCCGGGTCGCGCAGATTAATGTTGGGGCTGTCCATGGCTATCTTGGCGCGCAGCACCATGGCGCCGTCTTCGTGCTGGCCGTCGCGCATCTCGCGGAAGCGGGCCAGGTTTTCAGCGGGCGTGCGTTTGCGGAAAGGGCTGTTCACGCCGGGCTTGCCAAAGTCGCCGCGGTTGATGCGGATCTGCTCCACGGTCTGTTCGTCCACGTAGGCGTGGCCGGCTTCTATCAAATATTCCGCCGCGCGGTACATGAAGCCAAAGTAGTCGCTGGCCTGGTAGGGTGCTGCGGTGGGGGAGCCGTTCCAGTCAAAGCCCAGCCACTTGATGGCGTCAATGATCGAGTTGACGTATTCGATGTCTTCTTTTTCGGGGTTAGTGTCGTCAAAACGCAGGTGGCACACGCCGCCGTAGTCGCGCGCCAGGCCAAAGTTGATGCAGATGCTTTTGGCATGGCCGATGTGCAAATAACCATTGGGCTCGGGCGGGAAGCGGGTGCGGATTTTGGCCGGGTCTAGCTGGCCCGCCGCGTGGTGGGCCGCGTCGCCGGGACTGCCAGCCCATCGGCGCTGGGCGTAGGTGCCTTTTTCAAGATCGGCTTCGATGATCTGGCGCAGGAAGTTGCTGGGCTTGGTGGTTTCGGCGCCAGGCATGGCGTGGGGGCTGGTGCTTGCCGGCTTGCTTGCGGGTTTGGGGGAGCTCATGCTGCTGATTTTAGGCGGTGGACCGTTACATCCGGCTACAGACTTCACCGGGCATACAGTACGCGGGTTGGCTTGCCATGCGTTTAATGGTCAAAGGGCTCATTTGTTGGCCCTATATTGACCCTCCAAAGGAGACCATGATGAAAGCCAAACGTTCAATTTATGCGCTGACTGGCGCCACTGTGCTGGCCGTTGCGGCCCTGGGCGTCACTGGGGCGGCCCAAGCCAACCCGGCTGCTGCTGTGGCCTTGGGGATGGGTGCCTTTGCCTTGGGGGTTGCAGCCGCTAACGCGCAGCCGGTTTATTACCCGCAATCGCAGGTGATCTATTCAGAGCGGGTGGGGTCTTCGCAGCCGCAGCCGGTCTATTCACAGCCCCAAGTGGTCTACCAGCAGCCACAGGTGATTTACCAACAACCTCAGGTGGTCTACCAGCAACCTCAGGTGGTTTATGCCCAGGCACCCCAGGTGGTTTACCAGCAGCCGGTTTATTACCAGCCGCGTGTGGTGTACGGCGGCTGGCAGCAGCCGGTGTATGTCGGCTACGGTGGTGGTCACTGGGGCTATGGTCACGGGCACTATCGCCGCTAACCCCGCCAACAAGCGCGCCGCTGAACGCGCCCCTCAAGGCTACTGACCGAAGCGCGGCCCGTTTTTCAGGAATTCTTCTTCCGCCGCCGTGCTGGTTCGCCCCAGCACGGCGTTGCGGTAGGGGAAGCGGCCAAACCGCGCAATGATGTCGCGGTGGCCTTTTGAAAACTGGATGTTGCCCACCAGGTCGGCCTTCAGCGATTCCGGCGCATCCGCGTGTAGCTGTGTGAAGCGGCGCACGCATTCGTCCTGTAGCGCCAGGTGTTCGGCCTTCGCAAACCTGCGCGCCAACCGCATGAAGGTCCTCCTGCACGGCGGCTTTGGCCTGTGGCTGTGCACCCGCCGACTACACCAATGCAGCCTGCACTGGCCCAATGGCGAGCAGCCCCGTATCAGCCTGAGCGACCAACAATGGCAGGCCCTCACCGTGGGCTTGCCATGGCGCAAGCTGGACTGCGAGATAGGCATTGCGTGACGTAAAAAGAGCACATCACCACAGGCTCTGCAAGGGCTGGACAAGGGCAATTGGTGCATCCACCAATTGCCCTTTGTCGTGGGTGTTTGCACAATCGCTTGCATGTCCTTGGAGCCTTCATCCACATTGTTTGCAGCCAC
>JANMVT010000143.1:0-15303 GCA_031392945.1 Rhodoferax sp.
TACGAGTATTTGCCGGGCGATTTTTTCAGCTCGGCGATGAAACCCTTGTAATCCTTTGCCGGAAACCCGGGGTGCACGGCGATCACATTGGGCGTGGCCGCAATGTTGATGATGGGCGTGAAATCGGTGATCGGGTTGTAAGGGATCTTGGGGTTGATGGCCGGGTTGGCCGCCGTGGTGGACACCGTGGCCATGCCCAGCGAATAACCATCGGGCGCGGCGTGGGCAGTTTCGGTGGCGCCGATCACGCCGCCGCCGCCGGCCTTGTTTTCGACCACCACGACCTGGCCCAGGGCCTTGCCCAGGCCGTCGGCAATGGTGCGGGCGACGATGTCGGTGGTGCCGCCGGGCGCGAAAGGCACCTGCAGCTTGATGACCTTGTTGGGGTAGCCCTGCGCGTGGGCAAAGCTTGCGGCGGCGAAGAGGTTGAGGGCGAAAATGGCACTGCGTTGCATGGTGGAAGCTCCAAAAGTGGTTGCGGCACGCTGGTATTCTCGCAGGGTGAACTACGCCCAACTGCTCTTCCCCGATTTTTCCCTGATTTTGATCGGCTGTCTGGTTTGCCGCTACACCGCGCTGGACCGTTCGGTGTGGGAGAAGGTCGAGTCCCTGGTCTACTTCTTCCTGTTCCCGGTGTTGCTGTTTCACTCCATCGTGAAAAGCCCCCTGAACCTGGGCGCCACCTCGAACCTGATCGTGGCGGGCTGGGCCCTGGCCGGGGTGGGCATTGCCCTGTCGTACGCCCTGCCCCACCTGCCCTGGCTCAAAAGCCGCATCAACAAGCGCGACCACGCCGGCGCTGCGCAGGTGGCTTTCCGGTTCAACTCCTTCATCGCCCTGGCGCTGGCCGAGCGTGTGGCCGGGCGCGAAGGCTTGGCCCTGGTCGCCGTGTTGATCGGCGTTTGTGTGCCGGTGTTCAGCGTGGCGGCGGTGTGGCCGATGGCGCGCCACGCCGGTCGCGGCTTTTTCGGCGCGCTGGCGCAGAACCCGCTGTTCATCGCCACCATGACGGGGCTGGCGGCCAACCTGCTGGGTCTGTCGATCCCGCCCTGGCTGGAGCCCACCATCACGCGCCTGGGCGCGGCCTCTTTGGCGCTGGGCCTGATGGCGGCCGGCGCGGGCCTGCGGCTGGGCGCGTTGGCGCATGCCAAGAGCTTGAGCGCGGCGCTGCTGTCGATCAAACATGTGCTGATGCCGCTTGCGGCGCTGGGCCTGTCAAAACTGTTTGGCCTGTCGCCCGTGCAGAGCACGGTGCTGCTGGCATTCTCGGCCCTGCCCACGGCATCAAGCTGTTACGTGCTGGCCGCGCGCATGGGCTATGACGGCGCGTACGTGGCCGGCCTGGTGACCCTGTCCACCCTGCTGGGCATGGCAAGCCTGCCGTTCGCCCTGGGTGTCTTGCGTGCGTTTTAATTGACGCCGAAACGCCGGGTTTCAAGCCCCCGGCGCGCAAAAAAACATTCAAAAAAACAGCTTGAAAGCCGGCGATTCATTCGCAGATTCGGTGCATGCGGCGAACACTGTGGGAGCCGCGAAGTCCATCAGGAGCTACACCATGTTTTTTGCCACCACCGCACCCGCCGCCCAAGCCGCTTTCCGCCGCAACGCCTACGCCCCGGCCGGGCGCTCGCTGGAGCGTTTTCTCGACGAGGCGCTGCAAACCAGCCGCCAAAAAGCGGTCACGTTCGAGCAAGACGACACCTCGTTCGGCTTGAGCTTCGATGTGCCCGGCATCGCCAAGGACCAGCTGGCCATTGGCATTGAAGGCAGCATTGTGCGCATCAGGTCCAAGGAAGGCGCGCCGCGCCAATACAAGGCCGCTTACGAGTTGCCGCAAGACATCGATCCGGCAGGCAGCACCGCCAAACTGGACAACGGCGTGTTGACACTGAAGCTGGCCAAAAAAGTCGTGGTCAGCCCGGTGACTGAACTGGCGATCAGTTAAGTCCTGACGCTAGACCGAGTCCAGCGGCCAGCGCGGTTTTACGTCAAAGGCGTAGACCGTGCTGGCTTTTTCCTGTCCCGATTGCAGTCGCATCGCAGCGGCCATGGCGATCATGGCACCGTTGTCCGAGCAAAACTGCAGCTCGGGGTAATGCACTTGGACGCCCTGCATCTTGCAGGCCGCGTCGAGTTGTGAACGCAATTGCCGGTTGGCCCCCACGCCGCCGGCCACCACCAGGCGCTTGAGGCCGGTTTGCCGCAGGGCCGCGAGCGATTTCTTCAGCAGCACTTCGACAATCGCCGCTTCGGTCGACGCTGCCAGGTCGGCTTTGCGCGGCTCCAAATCTGTCCCCAGTTTTTTCGCCTGCACCATCACCGCCGTCTTCAACCCGGCGAATGAAAAATCAAGATTGCCGCTGTGCAGCAAGGGGCGCGGCAGTTTGAAGGCCTTGGGGTCGCCCTGCCCGGCCAGGCGCGCCAGGGCCGGCCCGCCTGGGTAACCCAGGCCCATCAGCTTGGCCGATTTGTCAAACGCTTCGCCGGCCGCGTCGTCGATTGTCTCGCCCAGGATTTCATATTGCCCGACCGCGTCCACCCGCATCAGCTGGGTGTGGCCGCCGGACACCAGCAGGGCGACAAAGGGGAACTCGGGCGGATCATTGCTTAAAAACGGCGACAGCAAATGTCCCTCCAGATGGTGCACGCCCAGCACCGGTTTTTGCAGCGCGCAACCCAGGGCGCAAGCGACACCCGCACCAACCAGCAAGGCGCCGGCCAGGCCGGGCCCGCGCGTGAAGGCGACCACGTCCACTTCGCTCAAGTTGCGCCCCGAGGCAGTCAGTGCTTGGGAGGCCAGCGGCAAGACGCGCCGGATGTGGTCGCGGCTGGCCAGCTCGGGCACCACGCCGCCATAAGCCTGATGCATCTCGATCTGGCTGAAAAGGGCGTGGGACAGCAGCTTGGGCACGTCCATGCCCGTGGATTGCACCAGGGCGACACCGGTTTCGTCGCAGGATGATTCGATTCCCAACACAAGCAGCTTGTTTGACATGAGGGGGAGTTTAGGGCCTTGCCAGACGGGTTTGCGCTTTCCGCGCGGGGTGGCGCTTGCCAGCGGGGCTAGCCGGGTCTCGCCCCGGCGGGCGACTCACTTTTCCGTTGC
Source organism: Rhodoferax sp. (assembly GCA_031392945.1). Taxonomy (GTDB): domain Bacteria; phylum Pseudomonadota; class Gammaproteobacteria; order Burkholderiales; family Burkholderiaceae_C; genus JANYCG01. Next base: position 3,107 of record JANMVT010000143.1, read on the forward strand.
TTCGCCAAAGTAAAGTAAGCAAAAGAAAGGCGAGCCGGATGCCTCAATCCCTGCGGGCCGCTGCGTTGCTCAGCAATGGCGGGGAGCCAGGGAACCCAAAACCGGGTTGATTTCGGTCGAATCAGCAGTTTCCAGCTATTTTCCAAATAATCGTGCCAATTTCCCTCGTGTAATATAGATAGTTTGCTACTAATAATATAGTATTGAGTCCAACATTCAAATCCCCATTTCAAACTCAAACCCAAAGTTGCGGGCGTCACAAGGACGCGCCACGGCGCGGCATGGTGGACTTTTCGGGCTCGCCTTCTTTTGCTCACTTTTCTTGGGCGTTGCAAGAAAAGTGAGTGCGCTGTCGGGCGCAAGTCCCGACTCCCGCGCGGAAGGCGCAACCCCGCGCGGACAGCGCAACCTATCTCTTCCCCCCGCCCCGCACCGCATTGCGGTAAGCCTCGGTGGCGCCGGCCGCGTCGCCGCGCTGCTCGGCCAGCTCGGCCAGGGCGCACCAGGCTGTGTGCTCCAGGGCATCGTTGCGCAGTTGCGGCAAAGACTGCTTGAGCAGTTGCTGCGCCTTGCCCCACAGTTGCAGGTGCATGCAGGTGACGCCGGCCAGGTACAGGTACAAGGGGTCGCCGGGGTTGCGCATCTGGGCCGATTCGATGCGCGTCAGCCAGGCGGCGTCGGGCTCGCCTTCGGCCAGGGTAAAACCGGTTTGCAGGGTCTCGACCAGTTTGACGCGCCGGCTTACTTCCAGCGCGCCCGGGCCTTTGAGCATCTGCTCCCAAAGCGGCAGCAGCCAGGCGCGCGACAGGGCCGCTTCGCCGCCCAGGGCCAACAGGCGCTGGCTGGCGCGGATGGCGATGTCGGGGTCCTGGCGCTCCTGGGAATCCAGCTCGGCCCACACCTTGAGCAAGCGTGCGCGGTCCAGCGTGGTGTCGATCAGCTCCAGCGTCAGGCCGCGCACGATGCTCTGGCCGGCCGCCTGCGAGAAGGCCCGGTGTTTGGCCAGCAGGCGCGCCGTCTCCAGCGCCACCGGCACCTGGCCGGCCAGGCGCGCGGCCTTCAGGCGCAGGCGCAGGGCGACCGTGCGCCTTGACACGCCCTGGGGCAGTTCGTCGAGCCAGCGCAGCGCAGCTTGCGCGTCGCGGTCGTCCATGGCCCAGTTGGCCGCGCGCAATTGCACGCCCTCGCGGGTCTCATGCGCGTCACGCTGGGCCGATTGCGCCATGGCCTGCTGGAAATGCCCCTCGCGCACATCTTTGGCCAGCAGCGAATGCGCGCTTTCGGCCGCCAGCAAATGCGCCAAGGCGCGCAGGCGTCCGGCATAAGGCAGCGCGTCGCCGCCGCGCTCCAGCGCTTCTTCTTGCACCAGCACCAGCTCGGCCGATTTGCGCGCGCGGATGAAACGCCCGGCAAACAGGTGCGACAGCGCATCCAGCAGCGCCAGGTGCATGGCCCGTTCTTTATGCTGCAGGCGCCAGCGCCGGGCCTGCCCCGGCATGGCGAACAGGGCCGCCAGCGCACGCAAGGCCAGGTGCAGCACGACGAAGCCGGCCACCAACAGCAGCAAGGCCAGGTTGAGCGACAAGTCCAGCCGGTAGGGCGGCCAGTACAGCGTGACCGTGCCCTGGTTGTTGCCCGCCAGCAGGGCCGCGGCGACCGCCACGGCGAACAGCATCAGGATCGAGAGTGCGATGCGCATGGCGTATTGCCTTGGTGTGCTTGGTCTGCGTGCCGGGCTGGGTGCTGGGGTGGCGCGGCTCAACGCCCCGGCGCGGCTGTGGCCAGCGCGGTTAGGGTCTCGTCCACACGGGGCAGATCCAGCGCGCGCATCTGGCCTTGCACCTGCAGCAGCAGGGTGGCTACGTTTTGGGTTTTCCGCGAGCCGGCGTCGAAATATCTGTTCAGGCTGGCCGATGCCGCGCGCAGGTCGGCGCGCGAGGATTCAAGCTGGCGCGCCAGCAGGCCCAGGCGCGCGTTCTGCAGCTTGAGCTTGAAGTTCTCGCGCACAAAAAACGACTGCTCGGGCGACAACAGGGCGGCTTCGGGCTGCTCGATCTGGCTCACCCGCAGCAGGCCGCGCGCCTCGTTGAGCACGACCTGCAGGGCGCGCTGCCACCAGGTCGGCAGCGACTCGGCGTCCTGGCGCCTGAGCGAGCCCGTCGCCGTCACCGTGGCTACGGCATTGGCCAGCGGCAGGTCGTCGGTCAGGCGCGCAAGTTCGTCCATTTTGGCCAGGAGGCCCGGCGTGTCGGTCAGGGCCGTGGCCTTGATGCGGGCGACATCGCGGGCGATGGCACGCTGCAAGGGGTTCAGGCGCGGTTGGGCCGAGCGCAAAATCCGCTGCTCCGCCGTTTTCAGCGCCGCCAGCAGGGGCTCGACACTGCCAGTGAGCTGGGCCTGCTGCTGCGCCAGGCGCACCGCCGATTCAATGTCAACCACCAGGTTTTCGTCCCGCGAGCGTGACAGGCTTTGCATCAAGGCTTCGAGCTGGCTGCGTTGCAGTTCGCTTTCGCTGAATTTGGCCTGCGCGACAGCCAGCTTGGCCGCCGTCTCGCGCGCCAGTTCCACCGCCTCTTTGGCGATGGCGCGCGCCTCGATGGCCTGCACGCCGGTGTCGGCGCTTTGGCGGGCCAGTTGCTCCTGGATGTGGCCGAGTTTTTGCCACAGCAAAACGCTGACCACCAATGCGGCCAGGGCCACGGCGGCCAAGGCCAGCAAGCCCAGGCGTGCCAGCCCAGGGGCGGGGACGGATGGGTTTGATGGCCTGTCTGCCGATGCTTCTGGCGAGAATTCTGGCGCCAAATCTGGCGGCAAATCCGGCGACGATTGCGGCGGCGTGGCGGGCGGCGATGCGGGGAGCAGGCTCATCGCATCGATTCTATCGACGCGACCACACTGGCTAGCTGGGGGCGTGACTCACAAACAACACCAAAGCCCAGGCCGCGCGCGGTGTCGGCGATGCGCGCGTGGGTGGCCACGGCGCGCGCGCCAGACCAGGCAAAACCCGGCAAGGCCGATGCCAGATTGGCGAGCGCTTCACTGCTGCTGAAAAGCCAGACCGAGCCGTCGGAGGCGCCGGCCTGGGCCAGCGCCTGCTGTTTGGCGCTGAACGCCGGGGCCAGACGCCGGTAAGCAGTCAGAAAATCCACTTGGGCGCCTGCCTGGGCCAGTTGGCCGGCAAGCCAGTTGCGCGGCCGGTCCGTGTCCGAATCAATGGCCGCAGGCATGCCGCTGGCAACACTTGCGCCGCGCACGATCAGCACTTTGGCGCCCGGCTGCACCTGGCCGCGAACTTGAACCCATAAAGTCTGCGAGTCGAATTGGTCGGCGTCGGGCGCGGGCGCGTCGATCAGGCTGGCATCGGCGCCGGCATCCCGCAAGGCTTGGGCGGTGCCGGGTCCGGTTGCCCACACTCTTGTTTTAGGCGCTGGAAATGCAGTCCGTACAAGGTCTTCTGGCGGTTTTTCCCGGAAAAAATGGCTCACGGCATTGCCGCTGACAAACATCACGGCCGCGTAGTCGTCCAGCGAGCACCAGGCCAGTTCGATGTCAAGCCGGTCCGCCACCGGGGCGATGTCGATCAAGGGCAGGGCCAACGGGCAGAGGCCCGCCGCTTGCAGGCCGCGCAGCCAGCCTTGGGCGTCGCCTTGCGGGCGGGTCACGATCACACGCATTCAGGTACCCTGGCGCAAACTTTGCGCCCCGCCCGCAACCAGCATGGCCGCCACGCGCTCGCCCAGGGCGCCGGCCTCTGCCAGGTCGGCGACGCGGCTTGCCAGGTGCGCGCGCACCAGGGGGCGCGGGGTTAGCTCGCCCCAGGCGGCATGTATCTCCAGCACGGTGCCTGGCCCGGTTTGAGCGCTGCCTTGCGCGCCGACCCAAGTGGCGTGCGCGGCCAGTGGCATGGAGCAACTGCCGCCCATGGCGCGGCTGACAGCGCGCTCGGCTGTCACGGCCAGCCAGGTTGGCATGTGGGCCAGAGGGGCCAGGGCCGCAGCCAGGTCTGGCCGGTCCGCCCGGATCTCGATGCCCAAAGCGCCCTGCCCGGCAGCGGGCAGCATTTCATCAGGCTCAAACACCTTGGCGATGCGGCTTTCCAGACCCAGGCGTTTCAGCCCGGCAGCCGCCAGCACAATTGCCGCGTAGTGCCCATCGTCAAGCTTGCGCAGACGCGTGTCCAGATTGCCGCGCAGGGGCTCAATTTTGAGATCAGGCCGCAGCGCACGCAGCAGCACCGTGCGGCGCAGGCTGGACGTGCCCACCACGGCGCCTTGTGGTAATTCAGCGAGCGAGCCAAATTGATTGGAGACAAACGCATCACGCGGGTCTTCGCGCGCCATCACGCAGGCCAGCGCAAAGCCCTCGGGCAAGTCCATCGGCACGTCCTTGAGCGAATGCACGGCCAGGTCGGCACGGCCTTCTTCCAGTGCCACTTCAAGCTCTTTGACAAACAGGCCCTTGCCACCGACTTTGCTCAGGGAGCGGTCCAGAATCTGGTCGCCACGCGTGGTCATGCCCAGCAGACTGACGACGTGGCCCTGTTGCACCAGCAAAGACTTGACGTGTTCGGCCTGCCACAGCGCCAAACGGCTTTCGCGGGTGGCAATCACCAAAGTGGTGCCATCATGGGCGTGGTTGGCCAAGTTGGGGCGTGCTGGTGCACCGGAGGTGGATCGGGGTTGTGAGTAGGGGCTCAAGGTCGTAACCAGTAGGTAATCTGTAGGGGTTTTTGGCTCGACAACGATGCTAGCATGGACCTTGCTTACCGGTACTCAAACTCCCCCGAAACACCATGACCAAGACCAGCCCCGGCACCGCCGCCAAACCCTCACCCCAAGAGCGCCCGCTAGCCAAAATGAAGGCCAATGAACGCCCGCTGGTAGAAGACATCCGCCTCCTGGGCCGCATGCTGGGCGACGTGATCCGCGAGCAGGAAGGCGCTGCCGCCTTTGAGCTGATCGAGCAAATTCGCAAACTCTCCGTGGCCTTCAGGCGCGACGCTGATGCCGATGCCGACCTGGCCCTGAAAAAGCTGCTCAAGGGACTGACGGGCGACCAGGCCACCAGCGTGATCCGCGCTTTCACCTATTTCAGCCACCTGGCCAACCTGGCCGAAGACCGCCACCATATCCGTCGCCGCACCATCCATGAGCGCGCCGGTGACACCCAGGAGGGCAGCATCGACGTGGCCCTGGCGCGTTGCCGCTGGGCGGGCATATCGGGCAAAACCATCGCCACCACGCTGGCCAGCAGCCACGTGTCGCCGGTGCTCACGGCCCACCCGACCGAGGTGCAGCGCAAGAGCATTCTGGACGCCGAGCGCGACATCGCCCGCCTGCTGACCGAACGTGACGAAGTTCACGCCCGCGCCCTGGGTAGCGGTGCCGCCAAAGACGCACTGGCCCCCAAAGAGCTGGCCGCCAACGAGGCTCAAATCCGCGCCCGCGTGATGCAGCTCTGGCAAACCCGTCTGCTGCGCTTCACCAAGCTCACCGTGGCCGATGAGATCGAGAACGCCCTGAGTTATTACGAGTCCACCTTTCTGCGCGAGATTCCCAAGCTCTATGCCGAAATCGAAGGCCACCTGGGCAACCACCCGGTGCACAGCTTCCTGCGCATGGGCCAGTGGATTGGCGGCGACCGCGACGGCAACCCCAATGTGTCCGCGCAGACGCTGGAATACGCGCTGCGCCGACAGGCCGAAGTCGCCCTGCGCCATTACCTGACCGAAGTGCATTACCTGGGCGCCGAGTTGTCCATATCGGCCATGCTGGTGAATTGCTCACCTGAGATGCAGGCGCTGGCCAATAGCTCGCCCGACACCAATGCGCATCGCATGGACGAACCCTACCGGCGCGCACTGACCGGGGTGTATTCGCGTCTTGCGGCGACACTGAAAGACCTCACCGGCGGAGACGCCGCCCGCCATGCCGTCGCACCGCAAAACGCCTATAAAAAGGCTGAAGATTTCTGCGCCGACCTGCGCACTGTGGAAGCCTCGCTGCTGGGCCACCACGGTGGCGCACTGGCGGCGCAACGCCTGCACCCGCTGATCCGCGCGGTCGAGGTGTTTGGCTTCCACCTGGCCACGGTGGACCTGCGCCAAAGCTCGGACAAACACGAGGAAGTCATTGCCGAGTTGCTGGCGCTGGCGCGCATCGAGCCGCGTTATGCCAGCTTGGACGAAACGGCCAAACGCAGCCTGCTGATGGGCCTGCTCAACGACGCGCGGCCGCTGCGTGTGCTGGGTGCCAGCTATTCGGCGCTGGCGGTCAGCGAAATCAGCATCTTTGAGATGGCCAAGCTGATGCTGGACCGGTTTGGCCGGCAAAGCATCCGCCACTACATCATCAGCCACACCGAAACCGTCAGCGACTTGCTGGAGGTACTGCTGCTGCAAAAAGAAGTTGGGCTGATGCAAGGCATCCTGAATGAAAAGGCCACCAACGACCTGATCGTCGTGCCCCTGTTCGAAACCATCGAAGACCTGCGCAACGCCGCACCCATCATGCGCGAGTTCTACGCACTGCCTGGCATTGCGCCGCTGGTCAAACGCAGCGGCGCCGAGCAGGACATCATGCTGGGTTACTCCGACAGCAACAAGGACGGCGGCATCTTCACCAGCAACTGGGAGCTGTACCGTGCCGAGATCGCACTGGTGGATCTGTTTGACGAATTCGCAAGACAATTTCCCGCCGGGCCGCCCCAAGGGAAATTAGCCCCCTCGGGGGGCAGCGCAGCACACGCAGTGGCAAGCGTGGGGGCCATCCAGCTGCGCATGTTCCACGGCCGGGGTGGCACGGTGGGCCGTGGTGGCGGCCCGAGTTACCAGGCCATCCTGGCGCAACCGCCCGGCACGGTGCGCGGGCAGATCCGCCTGACCGAGCAGGGCGAGGTGATTGGCTCCAAATACGCCAACCCCGAAATTGGCCGACGCAACCTCGAAACCCTGGTCGCGGCCACGCTCGAAGCCACCCTGCTGCAGGCCACCAAACCGGCCACACCAGACTTTTTGAAGGCTGCGGCCAGCCTGTCGCAACTGAGCATGGCGGCCTACCGCGCCCTGGTGTACGAGACACCCGGCTTTACCGAATACTTTTTCGATTCGACCCCGATCCGCGAAATCGCCGAACTCAATATCGGCTCGCGCCCCGCCTCCAGATATTTGGCCCCCACGCTTGTCGCTTCGCGTACTGCGCTGCCCCCCGAGGGGGCTGTTCCGCCTAGGGGCGGCCCGTCGGCGAAACTGGCCTCCCAAAAAATCGAAGACCTGCGCGCCATCCCCTGGGGCTTTAGCTGGGGCCAATGCCGGCTGACGCTGCCGGGCTGGTACGGTTTTGGCAGTGCGGTGCAGCAATTTCTGGAAGAAAATGGCGCCAAGCCCTCGCAGGAAAAGCGCAAGTTGCTACAAAAGATGGAGCGCGACTGGCCTTTCTTCAGAACCCTTCTGTCCAACATGGACATGGTTATGGCCAAGAGCGACCTGGCGCTGGCCTCGCGTTATTCCGAACTGGTGAAGGATGTGCGCCTGCGCAAGAAAATCTTCACCGCGATTGAAGCCGAGTGGCACCGCACGGCAGACGCGCTGGCACTGATCACTGGCGACAAACAGCGCCTGGCCCACAACGCGGCCCTGCAGCGTTCCATCCGCCACCGCTTCCCTTACATCGACCCATTGCACCACTTGCAGGTGGAACTGGTGCGGCGTTACCGTGCCGGCCAGGCCGATGAACGCGTGCAGCGCGGCATTCACATCTCCATCAATGGCATCGCAGCCGGGCTGCGCAATACCGGTTGAACCAGCGGCGCCGAGCCAAATCAAGCCAGGTCAACTCATCAATTCGTAAGCACCGCCCCTTTTCAGCGCCCGCTTGTAGGCAGGCCGCGCGTGGATGCGTTTCAGAAAATCCATCAAATTCGGGCGGCTGGCATCGAGCCCGCCGCGCGCCGCAGCGGCCTCTATTGGAAAACTCATCTGGATGTCGGCCCCCGTGAATTCCTTGCCTGCAAACCATTGGGCTTTGCCCAGCTCGGCTTCCACGTAATCCAGGTGCTGCTTGATCTGCGGGTTGATGAAGACACTTTTGACCTTGGCCGAGATGCCTTTGGCGACGGGCTTCACAAAAAAAGGCATGGGCGATTTCTCTACCGTGTCAAACACCAGCTTCATCAGCAGCGGCGGCATCAGCGAGCCTTCGGCGTAGTGCAGCCAGTAGGTGTAGCGCAGCTGCGCGGGTGTGCCGATGTCGGGTTTGAGGCGCCCTTCGCCATAGGTGTCCACCAGGTACTCCACAATCGCGCCCGACTCGGCCACCGTCAGCGCGCCGTCGGTGATCACGGGCGACTTGCCCAGAGGGTGAACCTCACGCAATTCCGGCGGCGCCAGCTTGGTCTTGGCATCGCGCTGGTAGGGCTTGATCTCATAGGGCAAGCCCAGCTCTTCAAGCAGCCAGAGTACACGTTGTGAACGCGAGTTGTTCAGATGGTGGACGATGATCATGCGGATGCTTTCGGTGAAATGCCAGGTGGACTCAAGTGCCCAGAAACTCGCCAATGGGTTTGAGGTCATCGACCCGGTCACACACCGCCTTGATCATCATCAGGATGGGCACGCCCAGCAGCAGCCCCCAAATGCCCCACAGCCAGCCCCAGGCCAGCAGGCCTACAAACACCGCCACCGGACTCAGCAAGGTAGTGCGGCTGGTGAGCCAGGGCGTGAACAGGTTGCCGATCACCATGTGGATCAGCAGCGAGCTGCCACCCGCCAGCAGGGCCATGTTCAGTGACTCAAACTGCAAAAATCCAAGCAGCGCAATCGCAGCCGCCATGACGATCGAACCCAGGTAGGGCACCAGGTTCAGCACCCCTGCCAGCGCGCCCCAGACGGCGGCGTTGTCCAGCCCGATGGCCAGCAGCACCAGCCAGGTCAATACACCCACCACCACACTGGTGAGCAGTTGCACTTGCAGGTAGATGCGGATCTGGTCGGTGACTTCATGCAGCGCCTGCAGGGTGATCTTTTTGCTGCTGAAGTCCGGGCCGGCCATCTTGAGCAGTTTGCGCCGGAATGAATCGCCCGAGATCATGAGGTAGTAGGTCAGAAAAATGACCACAACGGCTTGCCCTGACAGGGCAAACAGGCCCAGCGTGCCGCTCCACAGATAGTCCCGTACATTGAATTGCGGGGCCTCGACCACCACACGCACGGCACCTTTGCCGGGCGCAGGCGTCGCGCTGGTTTCCTTGGCTGCCTGCTCGATCTGGCTGGCAGCCTTTTGCACGGTCTCTATGGCACTGGGTGAGCGCCCGCGCTGGGTTTTCATGGTTTCCCTGAATTTTTGTGCCGCCTCGGGCAATGACTGCACCAGACTGGTCGCCTGGTCCCGCAGCGAATAACCGGTGGCGCCAATCGCCCCGACCAAAGACAGCAACAGCAGCGCCGCACTCAGCCAGCGTGGAATGTGCCTGTGTTCGCACCAGTTGACGACAGGCGACAGGGCATAACTGAACAGCACGCTGAGCATCAGCGGGATGAAGACCGCCTGCGCCCAGTGCAGCATGAACAGGCTGCCCAGCCCGGCCAACACCACCAGGGAGAGGTTGCGGATGTCCACCGGCATCTGCAGCAGCACGCGTTCAGGTTCTGCAAGCTCCGCCGCATCCGCATCCACCTCCGGTTTGCCAACGGGTTCGTCTTCAGCGGGAAAATCCGTCATCTGGTCTCCTTGTCAGCCGCCAATGGCCTCGCGCACGGCGGCCACCTGCCGCCGCGAGACAAACAGCAATTCTTCAAGGCCGTCCAGGCGCACGGCCCAGCCCTCGCCCTCTTCCGGATCCACGTGTTTTTCAAGCGCGCGGATGGCACGCCGGGCAATCAGTGCATTGCGGTGGATGCGCATGAACTGGGACTTGTATTTTTCTTCCAGCTCGCTCAGTGAACCGTCCAGAATATGGGTTTTTTCAGCCGTGCGAACGGTCACGTATTTGAGCTCGGCCTTGAGGTAAACCACCTCAGCCAGCGGCACCCGCAGCAGGCGCCCGCGCTCCTGGATGACCAGCACTTCAACGGGTAAATCAGGCTCAAGACCCCGTCGATTAACGATAGTTCGCTCTACTTTTTGAAGCGCCGCCTGCAAGCGCTCGAGCCTAACCGGTTTGGTCAGGTAGTCCACCGCTTCAAGCTCGAAGGCGGCCACGGCGTGTTCGGCATGCGCGGTGACAAAAACAACCAGAGGCGCATCGGGCATCTCGCGCAGGGTTTTTGCCAGGGTCAAACCGTCGGCGCCGGGCATGTGGATGTCCAGCAAGGCCACGTCAAAACCGGTGCGGCGCAGCATCTCTATCGCCTGCGTGGCGTTGGCGGCTTCGCCATCCAGGCTGATGGCGGGCGACTTGCAGTCAGCCAGCAAGGTGCGCAGGCGCGAGCGGGCCAGGGTTTCATCATCGACCACGAGGATCCGCAAAGTCATACCGGCACCTCGATCCGCACCTGAAACACGCCGTCTTTCAAACCGCTTTGAAACTTGCCCTGCACATCGTGCAGCAGGCTCAGGCGATCCCGCACATTGGCCAGTGCCAGGCCGTGGCCCTGCTCGCCCTGCCCGCCCGGCACGGTGTTGGTCACCTTGATCACCACTGAGGAGCCGCGCCGTTGCGTTGAGACCTTGACCGTCGCGCCGCTGGCGCTGGGCTCCACCCCATGGCGCACCGCGTTCTCCACCAGTGGCTGCAGCAACAACGGCGGCAGGCGGGCCGCATCGGCCTGGGGGTCTATCGCCCATTCCACGGCCAGACGCTCGCCAAAACGCACCTGTTCTATCGCCAGGTAAGCCTTGGCCAGCGAAATCTCGTCGGCCAACGTGACCGATTCGCCCTGGTCCACCAGCGCATGGCGAAACAGGTCGCTCAAATCTTCCAGCAGCGCTTCTGCCTTGGCGGGCTCGGCCCGCACCAGGGCGATCGCGCTGTTGAGGGTGTTGAACAAAAAATGCGGGCGGATGCGCGATTGCAGTTCGGTCAGCCGCGCCGCCGTCGCCGCCGGCATCATGCCCCGGGCGCGCAAGACCAGGGCGGCCACCAGCGCGGCGGCGAGCAAAGCACCCGAAAACGCACTGGCCACCCAGGGCGCCGGGCTCAGCAGGCCCATGAACACCAGGCCGCCACAACCGTACAGGCCGGCCAGCGCACCCAGCAACACCCCGGCCACCACCTGGCTGTGGGTTGGCAGGCGCGCCAGAAGGTTTTTGAGGCTGCAGGCCACAATCAGCCAGACTAGGGTGCCCGGCAGCGCCGCCGCCGTCAGCAGCGACATGTGAGTCAGCCAGTCAATGAAGTTGACCGCACCGAACATCGCGCCGACGGCCACCACCACCTCCACATACAGCACCGCGCGCAGCACCACGCCAACGTGGCAGGCGTCAAAAACCAGGGCCTGCGCCAGCGTGGCGGGCGCCTGGGGTGGCTCCATTTCGTGGAAGGCCGATAAAATTTGGGTATCCTGCATTGAACCTGTTCTGCGAATCAGCGGACCGTTCGACAATAGACCCGATTATTGATGATCAGCCAGCCCGGCCCAACTTCCCCCTTCCGCGCCATGCCACACAACCAATTCGACAAAAAATCCCAAGCCTGGTCGGCGCTGTTTTCAGAGCCCATGAGCGACCTGGTCAAACGTTACACCTCCAGCGTGTTTTTTGACAAGCGCCTGTGGCAGGCCGACATTGCCGGCTCATTGGCGCATGCGGGCATGCTGGCCAAGCAGAAGATCATCAGCGCAGCCGACCTGGCGGCCATTCAGGACGGCCTGGGCCAGATCAGCGCCGAAATTGAAACCGGCAAGTTTGATTGGAAGCTGGACCTGGAAGACGTGCACCTCAACATCGAAGCGCGCCTGACCGAGCTGGTCGGCATTGCCGGCAAACGCCTGCACACTGGGCGCAGCCGCAACGACCAGGTCGCAACCGACGTGCGCCTGTGGCTGCGCGGCGAGATCGACCTGATTGGCGCACTGCTGGTGGATCTGCAAAAGGCCCTGGTGGAAGTAGCCGATAAAAACGTGGATGTCATCCTGCCCGGCTTCACCCATTTGCAGGTGGCGCAGCCGGTGAGCTTTGGCCACCACATGCTGGCCTACGTGGAGATGTTTGCGCGCGATGCGCAGCGCATGCAAGAGGTGCGCAAGCGCGTGAATTTTTTGC
>JANMVT010000166.1:0-2879 GCA_031392945.1 Rhodoferax sp.
TTGCATGGTTCCGGTGGAACCATGCAAAATGGGAGACCTGACCCCAAGTGATTAAGTGAAGTGATTAAAAACGCGCAGTGAAATTGATGTGGAACTTTTGATCGCCACTTTGCGGAATGCCGGAGTTTGGCACAAACGGCAACAGGCTTCCACCCACGATGCGGCCATAGTCAACGGACAGCGCGTAGCCCGAGCCTGAGTTGTAGCGCAGTCCCAGGCCGACGCTGCTCAAAGAGTCGCTGGCCGGCTTGGGGTTGCCATTGGGGTTGTTGTTGGCCAACCAGCCGGCATCCACAAAACCCAGGAGGCGCAGGCCCGGCATGAGCTCTTGGGTGCTGATCTCGACCGAGGTGAACAAGCCGCTGTCGCCAGCCAGGGGCCGCTCGCCCGTGCCGCGCACCGACGACGCGCCGCCCAGTCCAAACTGCTCGCCGGAGATCAACGCGTCCGGGCTGTACTGGAACATGCCGCGCACGCCCCACAACCAGCCGCCGGCGAAACTGGTCAAGTAGTTGCCGGAGCCGCGCAGCGCGCGCCAGCCCGAGCGGGTGATACGGGCGTCTTCGGTCAGGTAGGACGTCAGATTGTTGTCGTCGCCGCCACCCAGGTTAAAGGCCAGGTCGGTGCTGTAGCCCCAGACGGCGGTATCCGATTCAACCCGTGCGTTGTACCCCAGGGTCAAGGGGCGGCTGCGCCGCGCCGTTTGCACTGCCACACCGTTGATCTGCGTCGCATTGAACAGCTTGTCGTCCAGGCCGACGCTGAAATAGCTGCGGTAGCCGCCGTCGGGCGGCAGGTAGTGGTTGTAATTGACACCCAGCGTCTGGCCCGCGCCGGTGCTGGAGAATGCGCCAAAGTTGCCGACCACATCGGAGCGGGTGAAACTCAAGCCCAGCACCCCGCCCCAGCGGTACATCGGCACGCGGTAGTTCAGGCCGACCTGTTTGACGTCGCTCATGCGCTCCAGCGAGGTGGTGTAGGCGCCGGTGAAGCTGTGATCCAGCCCGAACAGGTTGGCGTGGCTGCCCGCCAGGGTGAAGCGGTCATTGCCGGTTGAGTTCGAGCCGGAATTGTTCAAGCTGGTCGAAAAATTCCAGGGTTTGGATTCTTTCACGGCGACCCGGGCGTCAATGTGATCGGCTTCTTCGGCCTCTTTCAGCGCCACTTGCACCTGTTTGCCCTGGCTCTCGTTGGCAATGGCGGTTTCAACCGCCAGGGTGCGGAAATTGGGCGCGGCGCCTTCTTTCAATTCGGGCAGGCTGGCGCGGATGTTGGCCTCTGTGTAGCGGTCCAAACCCTCCACCGTCACTTTGCCGATCACAAACTTCACAATATTGAGCGTGACCGTGGCGCCGATCTCCTGCGGGGGCAAAACCACGCGGTGCAGGGCGAAGCCCTTGTCTTTGAGCGCGGCTTCCAGCGCCTGGGTGGCTTTTTGCAGCGTCTCCAGGGTGGCGTCGGTGCGCAGAAAAGGCGCCAGCGCCTTGCTGGTGTCGCCTTCTGGCAGCGGGTTCTCGCCGGTGACGTTGAAGCCGCGAATGACGAAGACCGGGTTGGCGCTGGCGGGCGCGGCCGGGCCCTGGGCTGGCGCTTGCTGGGCCAGAGCCACCAGGCCCGCACCTGTCTGCGCCACCAGGATGGCAGCTACAGCGCACTGGCGCCAGCGGGTGCCCGTGCTAATGCCGATGCTGATGCTCAGGCGGGTTTTGCGCTCAGGATGGGCAAGGTTCAATTTCATTTGGTTCGGCCGATTGTCCACACGGGTCATTTCCTTGGCTCATTTGCATTGGTTGCCCGGCCGCACGCCGAGCTCGCCCAGCATGCTGACCAGTGCCGGGTTTTTATGGTCGGGCATCACAACCCTGTCGAACTCGATGAACAGGGGTTTGAGCAGCGGACGGATGGTGTTGCCATTCTCCCCGGCGAATCCGGTTTCACCGCGCCCCAGGTGCAGGGTTTCGCGCTGCGTGGTGACTTCAATGTGCCCGTCGCGCACAAAGACGAACAGGCCAGGTTCGTCATCGGCCAATGCCGCGCTCTGGAACAGCTGTTTCTGATCGACTGTCACCGTGTCGGGCCGGGGCAGGTCTTGCAGCGTCGGCGCGGGCAAGGGGCGCACCCCCGTGGGTGTGACAACCAGTCCGTTGCCTGCCTCCAGCAGTTGAAAGGCGGTCTGGCCAAGGGGCGTCACCTCGATTGCGCCCAGCCAGGTGAAAAAGCTGCAACTGGCCTCAGCCGAGCAGTCCAGGTCCAAACCCGTGCCCCGGATGCCGATGGTGGCCGTGGCCGTGGTGAAGGCGACGTTCCTGGTGTTGGATTTGCCGATCAAACCCGTCAGCGCCCGCATCGAACCCCGCAACAATGAGACCAGGAAACGCCCCTCGGCCGGGTTCCGGTCGTCAAAAATGAAGTTGTCAACGCGAAACCGCGTTTGCGCGCCCAGGGTCAGGCGGCTGTCGTCGCGAAAGGCCAGAACGCCCCTGGCGGCACTGCCGGTTTCAACCGTTTCACCGGGGTAGACGCTGGCGCCATCAACCAGGCGGCGTTTTTGCCCGCTTGGGTCCACAGCGCTGATTTCGCCCTGCGCGCCGACCAGTTTGGCACTGGCTTGCACCACGTTGGCATTGGCTTTTTCAACGACTTTGCCCGATTCCGCGCCGCAATCCTTGGCGCACAGCCGCGCGTCAAAATCCGTGCCCCGAATGCCGATGGTCGCCGTGGCGGTGCGCAGGCGGGCCGCGTCGGGCGACCCCTTGGAGATCAGGCCCGTCACCGCGCGCAGGCCGCCGCGCAGCAGGTTCATCACCATGCTGTTGTCGGGCGCGTTGTCCTTGAACTGGAATTGCTGGATCAGCAGCTCGGTGTTGGGGCGCACCGTC
>JANMVT010000183.1:0-3942 GCA_031392945.1 Rhodoferax sp.
CACACAAAGCCACCTGGCCACTGATGCGGTCAAACACTGAAGGCACCAGAGGGTCCGACACTGCGCGGATCTCGAACACCAGCCTGCTGCCATGCACCTGGCGCGGATCGCCCAGTTGGTGCGGTGGCACTTGCAGGCCGACAAAACGCGGGTTGTCCAGCAAGGGCGAAATCAGGCCCCTGCATGTCGGCTTGCGGGCGCGCGTCGAAGGCGGCCTTGGCACGTTTTGGGTCGGGTGTCCAGTCCATCACCATGCCCGAAAATCGATCACCGGCCTGACCTTCTACGCCGAGCGAGCGCACCGCATAACCGCAGGGGTAGGCCGTCGCCCCCTCCACCCAGCCCGTGCAACGACCGCCGATTTCGATGTCCGTCAAGGCGCCCAGGACAACATGCAACTGCGCTGCGTTGGCCACGGGTCCTGCCGGGCTGCCGACGCGCCAGGCCTCCGCCCCAAACTTGACATCGACCTTGCCCCAGGCCAGCTTTGGCGCAATGGCAAAGTGGTGCACCAGGACGATTTCGTCCGCTGGCTGGCCGTCCCGGCCAGGGTGCTGCGCCAGGCAGCCAGCCTTCAATCGGCCTGACAACTTCTCGCTGGCAGCTGCGCAGAGACCAGTCAACCCGATGGCGGCTGTCACTGCCCAGAGTTTGAATTTGCCAATCATGAGCCTGCTCCCCGAAGGTGCCGCGAGAAACAAAGGCGTCGCAGCTTTGCCGGACTCAAAATATAGGAGCGCGCCCAGCCGGCATCAATGAATTCATCCCCCAAATGGATGAGGTGCTCGCGACTGCCCATGGTGGCAACCCTCAGCAGGGTGAAGCATGGGTCAGCGTGGTACTGGTGCGCATGCCAACGCGATCCGCCGGCGAAGTGCCATGGGACGGGCTTTGGGCTGTGCGCTGCGGTTTGAAATCAGGGCGCTGGCGCGCCTTCCAGCCGGGTTTTCAGGCCAGCGCAATAATCTTTGGCCGGCGCCGATGCGGTTGGCCAAACCAAGTCAAATCCAGGCGTCTTGCCAGCGTTTGATGCCGCTGGCGCCGCGCCCAGCAAGACCGATTTGGATGTCAATTCTGGCGGGAAATGGCGCGGCACGCCCAGGGCCGAATCAACGTGGCCGCTGCCCGCCAATAGCAGCACGGTTTTGCCGCGTACCCTTGCATCCGTCACGACGTGTGCCACGGCATTCGCCATCGCCAGGTCGCGCGCGATCTGGATGCGCGTCATGGGGCTGACCTGGCGCTCGGGCAACAAGTCGCAGTGGCCGGATCGGATCAACTGCTGCTGCGCTTTCAGGGCCGGTCCGCTCAGGCGCGTGTCCAGATCGGCCTGGCGCATGGCGTCGCGCATCTGCTCGCGCGGCAAATTCGAGCCAATCACCACAACGCCGGCGCGCACCGCCGCCATGATGACCGGGGCATAAGGCGCCCAGGGCCAGGCTTGGTCGTCCCAACGCAGGGCGGCCCGGGCGGCGTCTTCAGGGGCCGACGCGTCAAGCGCCAGGGTGGAGCCGCCCTGTACAGCCATCTCGATCACCACGGCGCCCAAAGCGCCACGCACGGCCAGTGCCTCGATCACCTCGCGGTGGATGCGCTGGTGGTCCGGGTTGTCGTGTTGCTCGCCCAGCAACAGGGCGTCCAGCGGCGGCAGGGCCTGCACGCGCAGGGCGACATCGGTGATGGGGGTGGCTGGCGGCTCAGGGCTGGCGCAGCCAGTCAGAATGAAAATGCAAAGGGTGGAAAAGAAGCGCCAGACGACTGCTGGACAAGCGTCGGGCTTCAAGGGGCGCCAGGCAGTTACCACAATACCCGGATCAGAATTGCTTCAATATAAATAGCTAACTATCTATATTCCACGAGGGCAAACGCCCAAAAAACTTGCGCCTGCGGGCTAATGCACCACAACCGGGTTTTGTGCCAGCTCGGCGTATTGCTCCAGCGTGTCTTCCACTTCTTCCTGGGTCGGCGTTTTGAGCTGCCAGGCGCTGATGTGCTGCTGGAACAACTCGGCCCAAGAGCCATCCAGATAGACCTCTTTGCCGCTGCGCTTGTCCACTATCTCAAAGCCGTGGCGGGCCAGAAACGGGATGCTCTTGGCCTCGGGCGCGCTGGCTTGCCCGCTCGGTTCGGCGCCCGATTCTGCACCCAGTTCGGCGCCCGGTTTTGCGCTGGCTGCGTCCACCGCGATGGCATTGGCCAGCATATGCGTCACAGAGTAGGTTTCAGAGTCGTAAAGCGTGTGCATGTTGCGTCTATTCTGACAGGTGGCAGTCGGGCTGGTGTGTAGAGTGCGGATGATTTGCAACACATTTGGCGCCAAGTGTGACAAATTCAATGGTTGGGGGGAGAAATGTCACGGCGTTTCAGTGGCGCGCCAGACCTGGTCCACAAAATCGCCGTTTTTCTCGGTGATTTTGATGCGTGCGGGCAAATAACCCAGGGCGGGGGCCAGCCAGAGCTCGGCGGTCTGGTCGAATTCGCGGCGCGGTTTGCGGCTCAACTTGATGGCATTGATCTCGCCGCCGGGCAGGTCCAGCTTTTCTTCGCCATCGACCGTGATTATCCAGGTCTCGCCCGCGCGCGGGCCGATGGTCTCAAAGCTGATGTTGGTGCCGCTGGGGTATCTGGCCGGTTCACCGGCCAGCATGGCGCCCAGTTGCACAAACACGCTGAGCTGGTCTTGCATGCCCGGCAACAAGGGCAGGTCGGGCGTGTTGGCGCTGAAGCTGACCTTGTCCTTGTCGCGTTCAAAGTGGGCCGCCACTTCGGTGCGGAATTTGTCGGCAAAACGGGTCGGCAGCAGGCCGTCCGCCGTCAAACGGCCGGTGCTGGTGCGCGTGCGCGCGCCGATCAGGAAGGCGCTGACCTCCAGCCGGACCTCGTAGGTGCTGCCATCCTGCAGCCACAACATCTCCGCGCGGGCGTTGTAGTTGAGGTTGTCCTTGGTGCCTTTGACGATGTACTTGAGGCGCATGGAACCGGGCAGGGTGTAGGCAATGGTGGCTGCCGGGCTTGGCGGGTTGACGGAAGCCGCTGGCGCTGCGGGCGGGGGCTGGGCGGGGGCGCTGGCCGCCGGGGCAGGCGCCTGGGCGATTTCTTCGGCGGTGTTGCTTGCGCCAGCCTGCGACGGATCAGAGACGGGCGCCGGCACAACATTTGCAGGTGCGCCCGGCGCTTCAGGCGTCGAGTTTGGCAAGCTGGTTGGCACGGCAACTGGCCGGGGCGCAGGCTTGCGCACGCGCACGCGCACAGCCGCGACGGCAGACGTGCTGGCTGGCGTTGGCGCAGCCTGGTTCAGCGCGATGCTGCGGGTGATGAAGGGCCGTGTGACGACGCGCTGCTGGGCTTGCAAGGTGTCGGACGCGACCTGCAGCGCGGCCAAGTGCGCCAGCAACACGGCGGCGGTCAAACCGGCAAAGGGCTTCAGGCCGACGCCAGTCATGGACCAACCTGTGGAAAAATCTGGGTGCTGCGCATGTGCTGGAATTTTGCCAGTTCCACAAACCCATTGCCGCCACATCAAAGCGACAATGCCCCCATGAAACTTGCCACCTACAAAGACGGGTCGCGCGACGGCCAATTGCTTGTCGTCTCGCGCGACCTGAAGTTCGCCCACTATGCCACCGGCATCGCCGACCGCCTGCAACAGGCGCTGGACGACTGGAACTTCATCTCGCCCCAGCTGCAGGACTTGTACGACGCGCTCAACCGCGTCGCCGAAGGAAGCAGCCAGGCCGGCCAGGCGCGCCATGCCTTCGCATTCAACCCCAGCCTGTGCGCGGCGCCTTTGCCCCGGGCGTACCAGTGGGCCGACGGCTCGGCCTACATCAACCACGTCGAGCTGGTGCGCCTGGCGCGCCACGCCGATGTACCCGCCAACTACTACACCGAGCCGCTGATGTACCAGGGCGGCAGCGATGATTTTCTGGGCGCCTGTGACGA